>CAZBKV010000217.1:3048-5104 GCA_964492575.1 uncultured Verrucomicrobiota bacterium
CGCCCATTGGGCCTTGTAATAGAGATGGGCATCGTCCAGGTTCTGCCCCAGTTTATGAAGGAAGTGCCAGGCCAACTCCCGATAAATCTCTGAGCTGTGGGGATTGAATTTGAGGGCTTCATCCCGTAACAATTCGATCCCTTTTTGAACCCAGCGCCACCGATCTTCCGGCTCGGTAAATTTTACTGAAATATTATAGGACATATTCCAAGCGGCTACGGTCCATACAATCGGAATCCGAGGTTCCAATTTCGTAATCCAATCGGAGAGCTGGACCATTTCGAAATATTTTCCTTGATCCTGCAGGTCCATGAGCCGAACCCATAAGGCGTTGGCGATCAATCCCCGGAACCCTCCTAAGACCACGGTCGTAAAGACCAGTACCGGCGGTGCATCTTTTAAGGGTTCGGTCACCGTTAATCCCAAATCCCCCCGCATCTTATTGATGGTCCATTGGAAATTGCTTGCGGCAAATAGACAGGCTGCCGTCGCAATCAAAAGGACGACTTTGTAAAACCTTCTTTTCCGCAGCTCTTTCTTCATTCCCTTCCTGCTCAGCGTTGTGCCGTCGCCAACTCCCGCCGGCTAAATACAACAATGCCGATTAAGGCAAAAATCCCTCCCAACAGGACAACGATTTGTCCAATAGCCCGGAACAACATCCCCCAGGTTACACTCCTTCCTGTGCTCAAAAGATCGATAGGAGAAAATCCACGTACCAGATTCACCAGAAAGAGAAGGGTTTTGAAAAAGAGGACCGTGGCCACATCAAATAAGGTAGGAGACATAACCTTCCCCGTCTGAGGATTTACATTGAAAATCGAGCCCGTTTCAATTACATACTTCATCGTTCCGGTAGAAAAGGCTACGACTAGCAGACTAATCGACACAAAGGTAGCCGTAGGGAAGGATAAATAACTGGCCGTGGCCAACCCCATCGCCCCAATCAACGCCAACCAACAAAAAACAATAATAACACCTCGGATATAATTTAAAAGAAATCCCCCTTCGCGGTATAAAACCTCAATCCCATCCTCAATAGGAAATACCAAAGCGGTATCACTCAAATTGATGGCCTCAATAATCAGTCTTCCCTTCGAATCCAATAAATCCGGTGGAATGGTCAGCTCATGAAAAGCATCGGGAGCCATACTTTTGATCGCTCGGTATTGCCGTGGGGACTCCGGCGGCCCAACCCTCCATTCCACCGGGAACGTCGGCTGCTCTTCCTTCTTCTTCGCCGCATGAAACTTTACCCGCAGAAACAACGGCTGGCCTTTGACCTTGTCCTGCACACTGCTCATATTAAGGACCCAACGACGGACATAAGCCGGAGGAAGAATCTCGTAGGTGGACTTCACCTGCTCCCGAATCAATTTTTTTAACTGATAAGGATTGGCCTGCTGGACCAACTCCGGTTGCTCCTCCAAACGCTGCTGATAAATCTTCTCCACCTGAGCCTCGATATCCGGAGGTTTCGGTTTAAAGGAACCACGGGCCACAAAAACCTCATTACGGAGGACTTCCTGTTCCTTGGGAGGCATACGCGAAGCCCGCCACATCAATTGCATATAAATGACCGCCGCTGCGATCACCAGGAGAAAAAGATCGATCTGCATCACCCCCACCCACTTGCCTAACCAGATCTGCCAACGGGTGATCGGTTTGACGTCCACCAACTGGATCGTTGCATCCTCCACATCTTTCGCCAAAGCCCCGCAACCCAACCAAAGTGTCATGATTCCTAAAAGGGCGGTGGTGAGGGTCAGGGTATACGAAAGGACAATCTGGGTCATTCCACGCGCGGTTCCATCGTCCTTAATTACAGCCGGTAGCAAGAGCACACTCCCGATAAGAATCACAATCATCACCGGCACCAACCGAAACCGCAGCGCGGCCTTCCGGGTCAATCGAGCTACCGCCAGAATGGATTCCACCGCTTGCCGCATACCCGCAACCCCTTATGTCCCAGATGGGGAATCCGACGATTGTTCCACCAATTTCTGTAACTTCTTGTCCGCCTCTTCCCGCTTGATCTTCTGGTGGGTCTCTTTCG
>CAZBKV010000218.1:0-5083 GCA_964492575.1 uncultured Verrucomicrobiota bacterium
GTTTAGGAAAGAGAATTACGGAACTTTGACCGCACGAACGGCATCACGGTCATCTCCTACCGAGATGTAAACCACCTGCTGCCCTTTTTCGGTCTTAAACTCGGCCTGGATGTCGATGGTCTTGCAGAAGAAGTGATTGGTGGAATCGGCGAACATGACAAAGTCGTGGCCTCCGTAATGCAGAATCAGGTTGCCGTCTTGCTTTGTAAAGGTGCAGGTACTGTTTTTGCGGTAGCGGTAGCGACCGGCATACCGCTTAAGAAGGGCGTCCGGCAGATAGTACTCCGGCCGGCTGGGTGGACCGAGTTCCCGGACCCAAATGTTACGGAAGCGAATTGGATTACCGTGATCCTGTAAGGAGATAGGGAGTTTTTCTGGATGCGGTTTGTAAGCTGGACGATCCAGCCAATCGGTGCCTCCGATCAGCACAGCATTGTGATGGATCAGGATGCCGTTTTGGAAGGCTGTAACGACGGCAGGTGAGATAAGATTACCGTTTTGGTCGAATTTCGGCGGTGTCCAGATAATGTCATATGTTTGCCATTGGCCCGGCGGCCGGCATGCGTTGACCAGAGGCGGATATTGATTGTAAATGGCGCCGCACATCCCGTCGGCATAGGTCTTGTTTTGATAAGAGTCGAGGATCTGAATTTCGTATCGTCCCATTCCGAAGAATACCCCGCTGTTGCCTCGACCTTGGCCTTCGCCTTTCGGTGGATAAGGCGTAGCGAATTCGAGATGGAGCTGGCAATAGCCGAAACAACGCAGAGTACGGATACTTCCCGCACCGGGTACGCATTCTAAGACCCCGTTTCGAATCCGCCACTTCGCTGGGCTTCCATCCATAGAAACCCATTGGGACAGATCTTTGCCGTTGAAGAGGACGATGGCGTCCGAGGGTGGTTTGCCGGGATGATCCGGTGTGCCCGGATAGCCGGGGTCGACGGCCGGAGGCAGCGGCCGTGTCCGGTCGTGTCCGATCCAGTGCCATACCGGAGCATGTTTCCACATCCATTGAAGGACGGGTATGTCGAATCCTCCTGCTGCACCGAGGCCTACGAATGAGGTCCCGATCAGCACAATGCCCATGATGAGTTTATCCCTTCGTTTCATAACGATTCCTCCCGGTACGAATTCTAAGGCAGTGGGTGGGAAGATAGCAATGGGATTGGGCGAGAAAATCACAGTGTGGAGAGGCAAAGTCTTTCCTGACTTTCGATTTTTCCTCTTTGCCTTCAACTTTGTATGTAACCCAACGCAAGGCGAGGGATTTTGAGGCTAGCCAGATAGAAATCGGTCGGGATCGCCACCTATGAACTTCTCCTTTGCTTTTTCTTGCAAGGGGCAAGAAAAGCCAAGTTTTGCTTGGCCTGGGACACACTTTGTTTTAGCTCTTTTGGAAGAGGAAACAACGGAAAGAGTAAGGGGCTCCATGGCATTGTTGATCGATCAAGTCGAACCGCTGAAAGAAGAGGCCTTTGCGGCGTTTCAAAACGCCAAGACCGTTCAGGAGCTGGAACAGGTCAAGGCGCGGTTTTTAGGGCCGCATGGGAAGCTGACGGCGTTGATGAAACAGATTCCCAGCTTGCCCAAAGAGGAGCGGCCTCGGGCAGGACGGGTCTTGAACGCGGCCAAACAGGCGCTTGAGGCCGCGCTGAAGGAACGCCGGGAGGCCCTGGAATGGGAAGCCAGTCTACCGAAGGAACCGATCGATTTTACTCTGCCGGGACGCCGCCGCCGGTTCGGTCATTACCATCCGCTGACGTTGGTGACGGAGGATATTGTTCGGAGTTTTCGGAAGCTTGGATTTGCGGTGGCGGATGGTCCGGAGATCGAGGATGATTATCATTGCTTTGATGCATTGAACACTCCGGCGGATCATCCGGCTCGGGATACGCAGGATACCTTTTACCTGAAGACCGAGCCGCGGCTCCTGCTTCGAACTCATACCTCCTCGGTTCAGATTCGGGTGATGAAGAAGTATCCGCCACCGATTCGGATTATTGTGCCTGGTCGGGTCTACCGTCGGGATAACCCGGATGCTACGCATAATCCGACGTTTCATCAGGTAGAGGGGTTGTATGTGGATCGGAACGTGACGGTAGCGGATTTGAAAGGGACGGTAGAGACCGTGTTTCGAGAGTTGATGGGGCCGGAGACACGAATTCGTTTCCGCCCTCACTACTTCAGCTACACGGAACCGAGTTTTGAAATCGACTTTTCCAATCCACTGACCCGGAAGATGGGGAAGGAGTGGTTGGAGATCGCTGGGTGTGGGATGGTCCATCCGCAGGTCTTTGAAAATGTAGGCTATGATCCGGAGGAGTGGACCGGTTGGGCGTTTGGATTTGGGATTGAGCGAATTGCAATGATCCGGTACGGAATTACGGACATCCGACTTTTCTATCAAAACGACGTGCGATTCCTGCACCAGTTTTAGAGGTCTAGGCCTCTTGGCCTCGCCGAAAACCGAACCGGCACACGAAGGGGGCGAAAGCGGCTTTCGGGTCAGGCTTGATTGGAGGAAAACGGACTGAAGGGATCGATTTGGATTTATGCAGCGGCTGATCGTCGGACATTTCGCCATGGGGACCCGGTACGAGCTTGTGCTTTTCGGGAAAGATCCCGTGGCGCTGCGAGCCGCTGCGGATGAGGCGTTTGCGGAGGTGGATCGGGTGGATCGCGAGCTCAGCGTATATCGGCAGGATAGTGAGATCAATCGGGTGAATGCCCTTGCTTTTCAACAGCCGGTTCGGGTTTCCCCTCCGGTGTTTGAGCTTCTTGAGACGTGCTGGCGGCTTTGGGAACAGACCAATGGAGCATTTGACATTACCGTGGGACCGCTGATTCGAGTCTGGGGATTTTTTCGTCGTCAAGGGAAAGAACCTCCTCCGGAGGAGCTTCGAAAAGCCCGATCCTGCGTTGGGATGCAGTGGGTCCGGTTGGATCCGGAAGATCGGACGGTGCGGTTTGAACGGCCTGGGATGATGTTGGATTTGGGAGGGATTGGCAAAGGATATGCCATCGATCGGGCGGTTCAACTGTTGCAGGATTTAGAATACTCGGTCGGGTTCATCCACAGTGGCACCAGTACTATGTTTGGGTGGGGGAAACCGCCGGATCTGGGCCTGTGGAAGGTCGGCATTCCGACACCGGAGACAGAACGGTTGACGCGAATGCCTTGGGCGGAAGAACAGACCCCGGATTCACAGGCGAAACCGTCGCAATCGAACCACATTCTTCCGGAAGAAAAACCCCTCGCTGTCGTGGAAGTGGAAGATTGTGCCCTGTCGGTCTCCTCGATTTACGGTCGGGCCTTTGAGAAGAAGGGCAAAGTATACGGTCATATTGTGGATCCTCGAACCGGACGGCCGGTTCAACGGGCGTTGCTTTCTGCGGTCCGGTATCCCCGGGCTACGGAAGCGGATACGCTTTCCACCGCATTGCTTGTTTTGGGGGCAGAAGAGGCCCGGCAGGTTTCCAGGCGGTTTCCTCAAATGCAGGCTTTGGTAGTTCGACCGGTCGACCAGCAACATTGGCAGGTGGAATCGTTGGGGCTTTCTCCGAACATTTTGCGCGGGCCTTAAAGATAAGGCGATTCCTTCAAGACTCCTCCCTTGTCTGGCCCAGACAAATTCTTCCATTCTTTCCCCTAAAGAATTCGTCAAAAGACAAGGCTTAGGCGGGAAAGACGGTCCAGTAAGCATGAAGAGAAACAAGATGGTCACGAGAAAGAAAAGCTTGTTCTACAGAAGCCTTTCGCGACGTCAGTTTTTAGGACTTTCAGCCTCTGCAGTGATGGGGTCGATGTCCGTTTCTCCGGCCCAAAAGCAATCCCGCCGTTCGCTTCCGACGCAAGCCCAGCTCCGTTGGCAGGACGCAGAGATCGGAATTATCTTCCATTTTGATATGCCAATTGCTGCCGGGGTCCTTACGGCTACCAATCTCGTGAAGCGAACCTTTGATCCCAATCTCTACAACCCTACACGTCTGGATACCGACCAATGGATTGCCGCTGCCAAAGCGGCGGGAGCCCGCTACGCCGTTTTCACGGCCACACACTTTAACGGCTTTCTTCAGTGGCAGAGCGATGCTTATCCTTACGGCTTGCGGCAATCCCGTTGGCGGAACGGGAAAGGGGATGTCGTGCGTGACTTTTGTGAATCTTGCCGGAAGGCCGGCTTGTGGCCGGGCCTTTATCTCAGTACGCACCGGAATGTCTACTGGACCGTGTGGGGGCATTATGTGGACTGGGGCAAAGGCCGCGGCACCGAAAAGCAACGCCGGTTCAATCGGGCCGCTGAACAGATGGTCCGAGAGCTGTGTTCCCATTATGGGCCGCTGATTGAGCTTTGGTTTGATGCGGGGGTCAAAACACCGCAGGAAGGCGGACCAGATGTCTTACCGATCTTTGAGAAGTATCAGCCCGACTCGGTCTTCTATCATTCGATCCAACGGTCCGACCATCGATGGATCGGCAATGAACGAGGAATCGCCGGGGTTCCTTGTTGGGCGACCATGCCGGGGAATGGTCCTCTTTCCCATAACTCCCCACTCTGGCGGCCGCTTCTTCCCCACGGGGATCCTCACGGGTCGGTTTGGTCACCAGGCATGTGTGATACCCCACTTCGAGGGGCTCATGGCATTCATCACTGGTTCTGGCATCCAAAAGGAGATCGCGGAATCTACTCGGTCTCCCAACTGCTCCGGATCTATGAACAATCGGTTGGTCGAAATTGCAATCTGGTCCTTGGCGTAGTGATCCAGCCAGACGGATTGGTTCCAGAACCGGATGTGAAACGATTGGAAGAGTTTGGCAAGGCCCTTCGACCTTATCGAGAGCCGATGGCCACCAAGCAGGGACGGGGCAATCAGGTAACCCTTCAGCTGAAACCGCCACGGCGAATCGATGCGGTGTGGGTGATGGAAGAGATTCGATTCGGCGAACGAGTTCGTGCCTATAAGATTCTCGGGAAACGGCCCGGTGGGGATTGGGTGATTCTGAGTCGCGGACAATCCATTGGCCATAAATGGATCCATCGATTTCCAGCCCAGCAGTTGGAAGCCGTCCGATTAGAAATCT
>CAZBKV010000219.1:0-5078 GCA_964492575.1 uncultured Verrucomicrobiota bacterium
ATATAGAAATGCCTGTTGATGTGATCAAGGTTTGAGGGTTGCGATGGAAGATATTTTTCATTATCTAAGCCCATCAAAGAATCATGATGACAGGCAACCAACAGACTGTTTCTCTCCTTGAATGTCTTGTTTCCCCATGGAAAAAAGACAAACTGGTCATCTTTCTTAGTTGTGTCGTTTTGCTGTTTATAGGAAATTTCCTTTCGATTGTGGGAATATTTGTCGAGATTCTGGCAGTTGCCTATCTTTTTTCGGTAATGAAAAAGATCATCGTCCGCACCGGAGAATCCCCTGAATCGGAACTGGGCATAGGAGACATATCAGAATGTGCGGGAGAAACGGCGGAAAATTTCTTTCAATTTATAGGGGTTGTCATTTGTTTCTTTTGGCCATTGATTTTGCTGGGCTGGATGATTAGGATGGGAAACACCCAATGGGTAATACCAATCATAGTCGCAGGAGTGATAACTTCCTGGTTTGCTCCGATGGGACTCTTTCTTGTGAGTCTATATGATTCGTTAAATGGATTAAATCCTATTCTTGTTTTTTCTATGGTTGGGCAAACAATTGGGGTTTACGCCAAAGTAGGCACTTTGTTTGTCGTTCTCGTTGCGGGAGGGGTAGCCCTGGTTTTGTGTGCTTATAAGTGCATATCGATAGGATACCTGCAGGCATTATGCCAAGATATAATAAGCGTTTATTTGCTCTTAGCCAGTAGTCGATTGGTTGGTCTGTTTTATTTTAGAGTAAAAGACCTTGTGGAATAAAAATAGGCCTCTTTTTCAGAGGCCGTTTTTCTTAAGAAAAGAGAGCAGGCAAAAGGAGATCGAACCCTATTGGTTTAGCCTTTGCTCAATTCTTCCCGTACGATCTTTCGAACCTCCTGGAGCCAGGCGGCGCGTTGTTCGGGGGTGCTGGTGATGATGGGGGAGAAGACGCAACGGCGCACGTTCTTCACCCCACAAAGCCCGAAGACGACTTTCTTCCAATGAACCTCCAGCGGGTCTCCGTAGAGGGATTCCTCTACCTCTTGCGGTGTGTTGGCGGTGTTGAAGATCAGGGCCACCTTGGCCTTTAGTAAGCCTTCCGGATACGCCCCGCCTTTTCCGTCCGGCACGAATCGATAGGCCTTGCCGTCACGAACCACTCGGTCGACCCAACCTCGAAGGATTGCCGGGGCCTGACTCCACCAGTTTGGATGGACCACGATGATGGCATCGGCCTGACAGAGTTCTTCGATCTGCTGGGCGATCGGGCCGGAAGTCGGCGGTTCGGACAACTCTTCCTCCGGCATAACCGGATCGAATCCTTCCCGGTAAAGATCGTGGAAGATCAATTCATGGCCCAGTTCCCGCACGGTCTCTGCCGCGGTTTGCGCGATGGCGTAGTTGAAGCTTTTTGTGGACGGATGTGCCAAGACCAAGAGAACCTTCATTGTGTTTTCCTCCTTTCTTTTGAGTTTGGTTGTCGTTTGTGTCCGATAAAATCTTCAAGAGGGTCCGCCGGGAATCCTCGGTCGGACGACTTGTCATCAAGCCGCGTCTCAAATTCATTTTTTCCGGCGCGTTGGGGACAACGCGCCCTACCGCAACATGGCTTTCGGATGCCAAGGAAAGGTAGCAGGAGCAGCGGCTGACTCATGCAATATTTCGAAAAAGGTTCCTTCTCCAGAGGAGGGAACGGGGAACGGAATCTAGCTACCTGCGGCCGGCCCTTTTGGACCGAAGGCCAAGGGCGGTTACGATCACGTTCCCACGCGTTTGGGGCGGGGGTACCCCCGCCCAAACCTCTCCCTTTCCCGAAAAGAACCTTCTCCTCTCTCACAACACTTCTATCTTAGCACATTAGCAAGATACAAGGGCGGTTTGTTCCCAAACCGCCGCATGAAATTTCATTTTCCCCTCTCCCCGGCGCGCTGAGGACAGCGCGCCCTACCTTGCAATTGCCTTTCGAATGCTTAGGGACCGGTAGGGCGGCTTGTCTCAAACGCCGCATGAAGGGAGGCTCGGCTTATAGCCGGACCAAAAATAAATGGGAGGGACCGCTTACAGCGGGTCCGCTTTTGGTCCAGCCAGGAGGCTGACCTTCCCATTGATTCTTTTTTCGGTCCAGCCAGAGGCTACCCCTTCCCAATTGAAATTTCTGCGGACCGGCTGGAGGCCCTTCCTCCCATTCGGCGCGCTGGGGACAGCGCGCCCTACCATAAATGGGGGGCATGGCGCGCTGAGGACAACGCGTCCTACCTTCCAAATTCCCTTTCGAAGGCTCAGGGCTAGGTAGGGCGGCTTGTCCCCAAGCCGCCGCAAGAAATTCTTTTCCTCTATCTTCCCATCTGCTGCGATCATGCCTTTGATCCAATGCTTTCTCTCCTCAGATGCCTTCCCTTCCAACGACCCAGCCGATTTTTCGGATGAGCTCTAGGGCTTATCTGAAGAGACCCACCGTTTCACGACGGTAGCTATAGAGCTTTTGGCTAAGAGTGCTAGAAAGTGCCTTTTCCGCGTATCTTGGACAGGGTTTAGGGTAAATTGCTTTTAGGTGGCGCTTATCGAATATTCATAAGCCACAGACCCGATTCTCTCCGTCTCGTCGTTCAAGAGGGTTAGGCTACCTGTTGATGGGGTTTGGGGTGGTGGTCTTTGAGAAGCTGTTGGAGGAGGCGTTCGGCTTCGGCACGGGCTTGTTCCATCTTGGGATACCGGATTTCCCGGTAGCCGGTGACTTGTTCGGGAAGCCGGAGGAGGGTCAGGACCGTAGAATAGGCTTTCGGGTCGGCAAGCCAGGTGAGGCAGCGTTCGACCAGACCAAAGTACCAATCCCGGAATTCTCGTTCCTCCCGATGCCATTCGGGTAAGAGACGACGAAGCCATTTGGCGTGGCGGAAGAGCCGGAGCATCCAGTCACGGGTGACTATATTCCATCGCAGTTCTCGTCCTAAGATCCGGAAGCTGGGTTGGTTGAAGTGGCGGTAGGTGATCCGGTCGCCTCGGGCCGGATCGATGCGGAATCGGATCCGGTCGCGACGGTATTTTTCTTCGCGGGTCAGGAGGTCGGCCACATAGATTTCGTCTTTGATGGCCATAACGCGGTGCAAGTTATGGATGAGAGCGGCGGTGGCCTGGAGTTCTGCATGGCCGATGTGCCGTTCGGTTTCTGCCATGCGACGGATGAGGTGGACGTAGTGTTCAGCATAGGCAAGGTCTTCGTATTCGATGAGGTCGTAGACTCGGAGGGCCAGCGCGGCAAGGAGTTCGTCCGGCAGAGCCAATTGTTGGGCGAGTTGGTCCATCCACTGACGGTAGCGACTGGCCAGAGAGGGTTTCCAGCGGTGGCGGCGGCGAAGGATCTCGGTTTTGTCCTGGACGATTTCGGCGAAGGTGGTGGGCTCGCGAGGGATTTGCGCGGCGCGATAAGCTGCGTCCGGGTCATGGGCGATCCAGCGGCCGAGTCGGAAGGCTTCGAGGTTTTCCTCGGCAAGGGGGCCGAAGATTTTGCGGATGGCCCATTCGAGGGTTTCGAGTTGGATAGGGATTTCGCCTCGCTGGTAAGCTACGCCAAGGAGGACGAGATTCACGGCTTTTTGGGTACCGAAGAAGCGTTCGCAGATCTGGCCGGCGGGGCAGGCGAAGAAGCGGTTCGGATCGGTATGTTGCCGAATGAAGGCTTCGTAGCGGGCCGGTTCGAGAACATCTTTGCCAAGGAGGGAGAGGATGGTTGGGGTCACGTGAGTATTCACAATGGCGCCGGTGTATTGGGGACTGCCGATGCGTTGGTTGGTGGAGGAATCGAGGACGCGGGCGGCTTCGAGGAGATCCAGGCCAATTAGGACGTTGGCCTTGCCGTAGGGGATGATGTTGGAGGTGTAAGGGGCGTCCGGACTAGTAAGAGTAATCATAGAGTAGACTGTCCCATTCCGGATCGCCAGGCCTTTTTTGTCACAGAAGAGCACGCGATAGCCGTCTCGGTTTGCGGCGAGAACGACAATGGCCCCCACCGTTCCTACTCCCATTCCACCGACTCCGGCAAAGTAAAGGCGCCAGTGTGGATTAGGGTTGGGAGTGGAAGAAGGGAGTGGGATTTGGACTTTTGCAAGCTCTTCCCGTGGAGAAGCAGGAGGTTGAGAGCGCCGAATCCGAACTTCTTCGAAGGCCGGGCAGGGTTTGACCCGACGGCCGTCAGGCAAGGGGACGGTAAAGCGTGTACAGGAGCCATCATCGACACACCAGGTTCGATCGATTTGAATCTTCCGGCCAAACGGGGTTTCCACAAAGGTCAAGCCGGGACAACCGGTGGCCCGTGTACATTCAAGGCAACCTTCGCAGACGTCGGGGTCGATGTTGATATGCCGTTCTTCCGGCAGATAACCTAGTTTTTGCTCGATCGCTTTTTCTTCGCGGAACCGGCGACGATGAAACGTGATGCCACATTCTTTCTCGGCAATGATGATTTTGACTCCGTCCTGGAGGATTGTCTTTTCGAGGATTTGGCGGTAGTTGGGATAGTCTTCGGGGTTGACACGAAGGACGGTGGCTCCAGAGAACTCGGCTCGGGTAAGGGCTTTGACGACCTCGTCGATTCGTTGGGCAAAGGTTTTTTCCCCAAGAACCCCTTCTTCGCGGCCGGGGGTGGTTTGGTGACCGGTCATTGCGGTGGTTTGGTTGTCGAGGATGATGTAGGTGATGTCTTGGTTGTTTTTGAGGGAGTTAGAGATAGCGATCATGCCGCTGTGGAAAAAGGTGGAATCGCCCATGAAGACGACTTGTTTATTGCGAATGAAGGGATCAATGCCGGCGCCGGTCCCACCGCCCAGCCCCATGCCGCTATAGTTGTGCATAAGGTCTTTGGTGGGTTCAAACATGAGCATGGTGTAGCAGCCGGTGTCGCCGTGGAAGACGAGGTCCACCGGGTCCCGGCCATGGACACGGCGCATGTAATCAGGATTACGGAAGAGACGCTGGATCTCCATCAAGACGGTAGCAGTGTCCCGATGGGGACAACCAGGACAGAAGGTAGGTGTCCGTGGGGGCAACTGAGCTTGGATTTGGGCCACTCGATTGAGGAGGGTTAATTCTTCGGCA
>CAZBKV010000220.1:0-5072 GCA_964492575.1 uncultured Verrucomicrobiota bacterium
AACAACAGCCCCGCCAAAATCCCAATCACCGCAATCACCACCAACAGCTCAATCAGGGTAAAGCCAGAGTGGTAAGGGGCTGAGTTTATTTTCTTCGATTGGCAGCCCTGAATGGGAGACTCTTTCCGACCGGTTTGCATGGTGAATTCCTCCGTTTTTGGTTTTTTCGTTTCTCTATCGCGCACTCCTGCCGCGGTGATGCAGTCCCTTGGGCGGCTTCTCTGCCGCCCCAATCGTCCTATCCCTCGCAAATCTCCCCAAATCGTCGGCAACAGCCGCACCCGGCTGTCTAGGTTCTTTGAAGACTCTTTGATTCACCTTGGCTATCTGAGATCAAAGAAAGGAGCATAATTGATGCCAGATTTTATGCCAAAATATTATCGATAAACCCCAATTGTTGCTCTTGAAAAAAAGAGAGATGCGTTAGAGATAAAAATGGAGAACATTGCGAAAGAGGAGGGAAAGATGAAAAGGACGTCCTTCTTCATTCCTGTAGCTCTATCCATTCTGTGTGTCAGCCTCTCTGCCGCTAAAGGTCCGCCAACTATTCAATAATGGGGATATTTGCAGGATTCAGGCAGCATGTACACGAGGAGAAGATGGATGTTGGACCGGGTCATGTCGATATCGTCGTTGCTATGGAATAGAGTGCCCTGGTTTTGAAGGGAGTTGTACAGATACTTTGCGGTATTCCGATTGGCTAGAGGGTCAATGTTCAGGTTGTGGATATCGCGCGGAGTGTCTCCCTAAGGATGGCGAAGAACGATGAAAGGGAAAACGATTTTATCTTTCATTCTGGGTGGGATTCTTTTTGCCTTGCTTGGGAGGGGAGAGGGGGAAAGGTCATCTCGTTTTTCTGCACAAGTTCAAGGAATGGCGAATCTGAGTTATTAACCCCTCCCCCTGTGCTGAACATTATCACTTACCAAATCCGTGGATTTTTCAAGAATGGGCAGTTTAGGGTGAATGTCATCCCCATTAAAGCCAAACCAGAGGCAGCTAATAATACTCATTCCAGCATTGGATGGACAGGCCAGGCTTTGTATCTGATTGAGCGTTATTCTGATAAGCCGGGGTTTGGTCAACCTTTAAACGAACAGTGTGGTTTTATCTACCCGATGATTTACGCCAATGAACTAGTATATGTACCTTTAGGGGTTACTTTAGCCCTGGCTGATTGGAAGGCAGCTTCTGTATTGACCAATAAGGACGCTCCGCCTATCATCATGAGTGTTATACGGAGTTTCCCCGAAGAAAAGAGCAAGTATCACTTTTCTTATGAGCGTTTTGGGGAGTGGCAGGCGGAGGCCATCTGCCCAGGATATAAAGTCGCCAGAAATGCTACAAAAGATCTGATTCCTTTAAGCGCCAAGGTTTACCACAAAGAGGGGTTTCTTCGCTGGTCCTTCTTGTGCCGTCGGATTGGAGAATCGACAAAGGGGATGGATTTGGAGTTTCGTCTTCGATGGTTTTCTCCGAAACGTGCAGAAAGGAACCCCACAAATGCCTATGATGTGGCACTGGCGGTTGAAGCCTCAGGGGTCCTTCACTTGCTTTACACAAATGTTCCTCTGACGGATTTTCGTCCTCCGATCGTCAAGGTTCCTCTTCTTGTGCGGGACTATCGGGCCAGGAAGGAGTTTGCAGAGGCGGTAGGCAATTTTAAGCGGGATTATCATGTGGTGCAGACCCTTCATACCAAGGACTGGAATGAGTATAATGATAAAAAGGCCTTTATCGAAGCAGGGAGAGTCATCCTTGCGCTTCAGATGAAGGCAGAGAGGGAAAGGAAATATAAGCATTATTACCGATGGGCCTTTTATGCTGGGGTGGTAGTTGTTTTTGGGATTCCAGTTTGGATAGCCCTTCGCTCGGCAAGGCGTAAAAATGAGGGATGAAGGAGAGGGTCCAAAACTTTTCTAATATCTTCTTTTTAATGGTAGTCTGCGTTTTGGTTATTACTGCAATAGGGAAATTCCTCTCCTCTTTTGGAAGATGCTCATTGTTAACAGGGCAAGATCTTGTCACCGGTATAACTTTTCGCTGGTTATTCCGATTGGCAGCTGGATGGGAGATGGCGATGGCAATTATAATTCTAATTAAAAGATCCCCTATCTGGCGAGCACTCTGGACATTAGCTACTTGTAACGTCCTAATCCTTTACCGTTTTGTTTCCTCAATGCTTGGAGGTTCTCCTTTAGGTTGTAATTGTATAGGACTTCTTCCCAATTGGTTTCCCCTGCGCTATCAGACTATCTCAACAATTCTTTTAATTTTTCTTTATTTTTCGATTTTTGGGGCTATTATAATTCTACTTTCCTTTTTATCGAAAGAATCCAAACAAAAACATGGATCTACAGATTTTTCATAATAGCTCGCCCCAATCGTCCTATCCCTCGCAAATCCCCCCAAATCGTCGGCAACAGCAAGCCCGGCTCATCCTTCTCCTCTTAGTAGGCTGTTTTGTCTATGAAAGGATCTATCTCAGAATCTACCCAGAGCTTGTCCGAAAAGGGCATCTGTCTATTCTTCTTCTCTCGGTGCGCAGGGACAGCGCGCCCTTGCTTCTCAGTATAGCTTCCGGAAGCCCTGTAGCTCCCGTTGCCAGAGGTAGTGCTTCCGTCCCCAAACGGGGAGGCTATGCCTGACGAGTGTGGCTACCGAATGTTTCTGAGGCTGTTATTGGGCAGATGCTGTGTTTGGAAAATGCCCCCATTTTCAGCTTTGAAGGCAGAAATCATTTTCCCGAACAAAGCTTGTACGGTTCGGCCAAGGGTTTTTATCCTTTCCCCAACAAAGACCTTTTCCAGAAAGGAGTATTATGAAGCGGCAAATGCAATGGATCGTCGGATGGGTGGTGATTTGGGGATTGGCTGGACAGCTTCTGGCCTCAGGGTCTGGTCTCATCCCCAATCCCTTGTTTGACCGAGGGAAAGATCGGCTTCCGGTCGGTTGGACGCCTAGTTCCAAGACCTGTCGTTGGATCACTACTCAAGCTCCAGAGGGAACCCATGCGATTGAGGTGGTCGGCGACGGGCAGAGTAGTACTTCCTGGACAAGTGAACCGATTCCCCTGACTCCTAACGGGGTCTATGAGCTATGTTTTTGGGTGGCAGGCCACTATTCCGGAGGAACTCCCGTCTCCGGTCCCCTGTTTTGCAATCGGGATTTGGGTCGAGGGATAGGTCCGGATTGGCAACAGGTTCGGTCGATTTTTGTGGCTCCTTCCCGAGTTACGCCTTCTGATTCACGAATTCGGTTTGGACAGTGGAAGATCAAAGGAACGGTTCGGTTCGCTGCCGTCTCGCTCCATCGGGTGATTCCGATCCATGCCCGGTCCCATGGGGTTGAGCTGGGGGAAGGCGAGATGTTGATCGACCGTCGATATTGGTGCCGGGCGCCCTTGGGAGGAAGATACGGAAACTATTCGCGTGCGCTTCTTTCGCATCGGTGTCGATTGAATACCGACCGTTGGGTGTTCGGTCCTGGGGATGAGGTGATTTATGTCCACCGCATTGCGTTTCATCCCCAAAAGAAGGCGCGGCTGAATGTGTCGATCAGTTGGTATGAAAGTGGGCAGTTGTGGGTTGAGGCCTCCACGAATCGGCAACAATGGATTTTGATTGGGAAATTGGGTCAGAAAGGGGCCATAGCCAAAGCCCTTCCCCAGAAGCTGTTCCCGGCCCATACCGTTTACGTGCGTTTGCGGGCTGTGGCAGATCCGCAACGAAAGACGGCTTCGTTCCAAGTCCGTTCTTATTTTTACGAAGCAGAGGTTGGGGGAAAACCGATGCGTCTGGCCGGGTTTACGGTCTTTGCGGTTTTGAAAAATCCGGAACCGGATTTGATCCTTACGCCCATCGCCCTTTCTCCGCCTCAGCAAGGGACCAACAACGTCCTTTTCTTGAGTCTGCGACGACGGCAGGGGACAGAGGTCTTACGGCCTGTGAGCCGCATCCTGGGGCAAGAGGCTCGATGGGAACGTCGAGTGCCTCCGGTCAAGGTCACTCCCCAACGCCAAACTCTTGCGATTCCTTTTGCCTTGCCGGATGTGGGGGATTGGACGGTGGAGATTGCGCTTGGGAACGAGGCTGATACCCGAATCCAGATTCCCGTCCGTGTCCCTCGCTATCGACGGACGGATTACGGGAAACGGCTACCGGCTTCTACTCCCGACGTGATCTTGTGGACCGCTTCTTCGGGATGGAAGATTCCTCCGGACCGACCCGCCCCGACGAAGACGACCTCCGCTTTATCCATCCGACTGGCTCGGAACGAGACCGAAGCCGTCCAGTTAGTCGTCCGTCCAAATCGTCCGCTCCGACATTTCTTCATCCAGCCCCTTGGCCCGGCCCGCGGCCCGGACGGAGCCACGCTTCCCAGCACGGCTCTTGAAATCCTTCGGGTCCGCTATGTTTTCATCCAGCAACCGACCGACTCCCTGGGAACGCCCGGTCTGTGGCCGGATCCGTTGCCGCCACTCCGTTCCCCTATGACGCTCCAGCCCCATCGGAATTATCCATTCTGGATTCGTGTCCATACGCCTCATGGCATCCCGGCTGGCGATTACACCGCGACGCTGCAATTGACCGCTTCCGGCTGGCAGGCCCAGGTCCCCCTTCATATCCACGTCTATGATTTTACTCTACCGGATCGAATGACCTGCTCGACAGCGTTTGGGTTCTCCACCGCCAATGTCTGGCGGTATCAAAACCTGAAAACCGAAGAGCAACGCCGCCACGTTTTAAACCTCTACCTGGACGACTTTGCCGCCCATCATATCTCGCCGTATAACCCGACGCCGATGGATCCGTTCGTTGTCCATTGGCCGAAGGTCACACCACAAAACCGGAACACCCTCCGGCCGGAAGAGCTTGTACCGACCATTGATTGGACCGCCTGGGATCGAGCGATGGAAGTGGCCATTCACCGCCGTCACTTCAACTCCTTCCGCCTTCCTCCTGTGGGGATGGGAGGAGGTACGTTCCATTCGCGTCGTCCCCCTTCCCTCCTGGGATATTCGGAAGACACACCTCACTACCGCGCCGCTTTCCGGGCTTACTGGCGGATGG
>CAZBKV010000221.1:0-2907 GCA_964492575.1 uncultured Verrucomicrobiota bacterium
CGTTAATGGGTACAGCAAAGGCAGCAAGAACTACTATGTGGTGTATCGGCTCAGCGACGGTGCCTTCGTGCGCAGCCAGCCGTTGGACCGCGGTCCCTACCGCGGCGATGTCCGTATTGACCCTGCTCCGCGCTGGAACCGCACCAGTGACGCGATCCTCGTGCCCGGCATCGCTCACAACAAGACCCGGCAGTTGTTCGTCATCCATGTGCTTTCCAGCGGGGAATCGCCGTCCATCAACGCCGCCAAATAGCGCAGGATTGTGTCCCATTCCTTTGGCCAACCAAACTCCCACGACAACATCCTTTAGACCCTTATCCGGTGAAAAATAAAAATAGAAACAATGTTCAAAATGGAAACAATGTTCGTGCTTTCGTCTCGGGAGCTCTAGAGCTTGTCCGAAAAGGGTATCAGTCAATTTTTCTGTATCGGCGCGCTGAGGACAGCGCGCCCTACCTTTCCATTTCCGTTCGAACGCCTGGGGGTAGGTACAGCGGCTTGTCCTCAAGCCGCCGCAAGAAATTCCTTCCTGTATCCCTCAACCCGCTGCGGTTATACCCTCGACCCGGCGTCCTTTCTCCTAGGAAGTCTTCCATTCAAACCGCTCAGCCGATTTTCGGATGAGCTCTTGGAGTGTGCTGCGGCGACTGACTCCTTTGCCTTCGCCTCAGTCGCGTGGGCGTCCTAGATTGTTCTTCGCCTCATAGAGCTTGAGCAAGGTATGCATAAAGAACGGGCCGCCGGTAATGCTTTCGTAGTGATCGTGCCGGTTCGTTGCTTTGGGCAGCGGCAGACCGTCGTCAAGAAAGAGTTCAATGCCCATGCGCCCGAAATAATCGGCGCGATCCAGATACTTGCGGTTCCCGGTGATGTTCCAGGCGTTGAGAAGCAACGTGATTACCTCCGCCACTGCTTTGGGTTTCACGAGGGTGTCGGGGTCCGGTTTCGTCCTGAGGTACAGATCTGCGGCCGAGAGAATCATTTGCTGGTACTTGCGTGCGAGATCTGGATGGGTTGTCTCAAGTTGTTTGAAACGCTGATAGCACCGATTAGCCATGCGCGCATGGGTCTTTTGCCCATAGTTTACCTCCCAAGTCGTCGTATAGGGCAGATTCTTTAATCCCGAACCCATAAGGCGTATCCTAGGTTTACCGGTGATAGTATCGATCGTGGCCACAAAGCCGCCGCCGCTGCTGCTGATCGTGTGAGGCATGCGGAAGAAATCGTGATCCATCCTTAAAGCCAGCTTCTTCATCCGCCGAGCCAGCTCACCGTTCATATGCGGTGCAGAATTCCAAAGGCAGCGCGCCAATTCCAGATTATGGCTCGGCCAGCTAACACGGCGATGGATCTTGTCGCTGCCGGCCGGCAAGTACCCGGTCGGCGACTTCTTTAGGTTGTTTTCCATTCGTCCGACAACGACGGCAATGGCTGTCACGAGCTCTGGACGCCGCGGCATCGATCGGTTCTCTTTACGTAGATAGGCGTCAGTCCAAGTGGCGATCATCTGGCCTGCATACCGGGGGAACTCTGCACCCCTTTGCGGACCGTGTCTGGACCATCTCGCGTGTCTTGAGAAATCGCCGGTTGTCTTATCCGCTACTTGGTGATCCCATAGACCGATTGCAAATCTCCAGCATGCTCGCGGAGCTAGTCTGTAGCACTGATCCCAAAACGGCCACTCACCACAAATCTCGTGCTTTGAATCGTCTCCACCGGGCGCTTCTCGCCGAAAGTCCCAATACAGGTGTTCTCCCCAGGCCATCAGCCCCGTCTTCGGGCTTTGACAATGAGAAAAGAAGAACTTAAGTGCCCTGTCCGCTTCGTCAGCATATCTTTGCTCACCAGTGAGCGTCGTCAGTCGGTACAGGATGGCATACAGATCAGCGTCGACCTGGGGATTGGCGCCTCCAAGAGAACGGTCCCCGTTCCTAACACCAGGAATATTGCCGAAAGAGCCAATTTGCATGGTCCGACGATCTAAGGCGGAGGCGAAAAGCGGCGAATGGACCGAACCGTAGACGTCGCGTCCCTTGGTGATCATGGCATTGGCGTATGCTTTCACGATCGCCAGATAGTCAGGCTGGGTCCCGGCTTGACGCTGTCCTGCTTGGGCCCCAGCAGTTGCGAGCCATAAGCTCCCTATACAGACCACTGTTGCGAGCATCCGCTTCAATAGTCCCGGATTCCGGGGCGGAAAGAGGTGACGCTTTGGCGCGCATGACCGGGCGCTTCCCATACGGGCGTGTTTTGCTGCCGGTTGGCGCGCAGGTTCAGGACGACTGACATCCGGTTCTGGCATAACTTGGTCCATTTGAGTTGTATTCTATGCACTTGGCGTCAGAAGACACCTCCCTCGGCAGTTGGAAGGAACTAGCGGCGCCAAGTCCAGGGGAAGTCCACCAGATTTTCTCCTTCTCGGCAAGTGTTTTATTGGGCAACGTCCGCCAACAGCCCCTTCAGAGCGTGAGACGAAGGGATGAGAGGCACGGGACAGGCCGCTTCGAGGATGGGGTCGGTTTATGGGCGTGATCAGCGACAGAATTTACCCATATCTGGATCGTTCCGATCGTATTTGGATCGCCGTTCACAGGCGCTTAAATCTTCGACGCCTTCCCGAGATTGATCATCCGGGTAAGCCGTCCGGGAACTCGATGGAATGCAGGCCGATCGGCTCTCATCCAGGCGATCCAGCCAAATCGTTCAGAGAATGCGCCCCCACCCTTTCCAGCGATCTCACGCAATCGCTCCGATCCGTTCCCAAACAGCTCGTCAGCAACCGCTGCCCCCACAGATCAGCGCTCGTGTCCAACCGATCCAGGGGCCACGCCACTTCCTGGCTCTCCGAGCCAGCCGCCTTGCTGGACGCCAGACAGGTTGCCTCGGCAACGAACGGACAGGCATTCC
>CAZBKV010000221.1:2917-5070 GCA_964492575.1 uncultured Verrucomicrobiota bacterium
CCCCGCAGCCGGCGTTCTGCTTGTTCCAGGCATTCCAGCCTGGAACAAGCAGAACGCCGGCTGCGGGGTGCCTGGTCACCATTGAACACGTCGCCACAGCTCCAGGCCGCTGAAGTTGGCCGCGCCGCCGCTGGAAGTAATCACGATTCGGCCGTTGTCGACCGAAACGATCCACGGGCCAAGTCGACGCCACTGGCCGGCTCGCCCGCTGTAGCAATCTTTCTCGACCACGCGGCCGTTCAGCCGAATGGTGAACGTCTCCGGCTGGGTCTCCTCCCAAACGTAAGCGTAGACGGCATACGTGCCGTTCGGCAGCCCGGTCAGCTCAATCCGAACGTTATGGTCCCAACGGAAAGAACGAATCATTTTCTCGCGTTCCGGATCGGTCGGCGGCAGCAATCGAACCGTGCGGTTGACCAGCGGACGGTTGGTGCAACGGAAGCCAGCCGCGTCGTCCCCGTCCCAGCGGTGACCGTCGATTTCCACCGGCGGACCATTGATGTTCACGCCCCGGAAGAACTGCCACGGACCGGTTTCCGCCGGTGGTTCGGGCAGCTTGGTGACCGGTGTAGTCAGGTCCGGTTCGATAAAAGCACCCGGTGGCGGCGGCACGGGCTTGCCCGACACGTGCAACACGACGCGTCGATAAGAGGTCAGCGGCGGGTTGCCTGTGTCGGTTACCTCCAAAATCACATGAATGGTTCGTCCGGCCGCATCATTCGGCACATGGACAATAGCCTCCGGACTGGTGGCTCCACGAATCGGCGCTTTGTCCCAGTACGTGCCTGCCTCTTGGTAAACCCACCAGCGGTACCGCAGTCGGTCGTGGTCCGGGTCGGTAGACCCGACGGCGGTGAGGCGTACGTCGGCTTGCGGGTCGACGTGCAGGTGTAGAACGCGGCGAGTGCGATCGCCGTTACAAACGGCTTCCGGCTCGTGGTTCGCGTCCTTAAACGACCGAACACACCAGTCCATCCGAGCTTGAAAGGCGTTTTGGTATGCTCGCCGCCAACGATGAATCGGATAGAGTAGATCAGGCCGGCCGTTGAGCAAATCTTCGGCCGGAATGTACTCATTGCCTCGGCCACTGCGACGAAACCGACCGCCCCAGCTGCCCCACTCCGGATGCTCCGGGTTGCTCAGCCCATTCGGCAGCACGTAGAAAAACGACGGGGTGTCCCCTTCTTTGACACCGTCCTTGCCCGCTGCCTTTGGAGGATAGACCTTACCCAGCGGACCGTGCCCCGTCAGCACATGCTTTCTCAGCCACTCCGGCGACACCAGCGACTGGTCGCCCTCCTTCCAAATCCCGCGAAACTGCTGATCCGAGAAGATCCAAAAGACGTCCGGGTGATTCGCCTTCACCCACTCGGCCGTACGGTCCTGGTCGGCAATGGAGAAAACCCGAATCTTCCGTTTTAGGGCCGCCAGCTGATCGGCCGATCGGGTCGTTTGCAGTTTCCAAAGGGCTTGAGCCAGCTCGCGTGGGCCGCCCCAAATGCAAAACCAGATCGGTCGCGGGTCATCCCGCTCCAGCACACGCACAATCCACTCGGAAGCCTCCGAATCCATGCCGGGACCGACGCGGTGCGGATCGCCGTTGTAGCCGTCTTTGACCAGCGCCAGCAACTGCTCGGCCGACGGATAGTCGGACCGGTGCCGACGCAGGTTCGGCAACACCTGAGCGTAAGCACGAATGACTTTGCGAATCAGATCCGGACGGGTCTGCCGGTAGTGTCCGTGGCCGAACCCGGCGCAGAGTCCCTCGACCTGAAAGTCGCACGAATATAGCAGAAAACGGACCAACGACTGCTGGTCGTCCGGGTCGCCGCCGATGTCCGTCAAAACCACCACACGAGGCTTCCACTCAGACGGAAGTGAAAGGGGGCCGGCGCCGAACGCCAGGTGTGTCGCGGCCAGGCCGACCAGCACCGCCACAGCCGTAAGACCAACCGCCTTCACCCGCCGACCGCCTCGCCCAACCCGTAGCTCCCCACTACGGCCGCCGGGCCGGGTCGAGCCAATAGGAACCACTCTCGGTCCGTTCATGGACTATCCTTTCAACAGTTCGTTTGTAGCTGTTCCCAAGTTGTCATGCTTCTAGCGACGTTCCCAAAAGGGCCTCGCACTAAATCGAGGTTAACAAGGCCGTT
>CAZBKV010000222.1:0-5028 GCA_964492575.1 uncultured Verrucomicrobiota bacterium
CCATTGGACCCCGTCGCCATGATGGGCATCAATGTCCAGGTACATGATTCGGCGAAACCGGCGTTTGAGCACATGAATCGCGATGGCAGGATCGTTGAAAATGCAAAAACCGCTGGCCTGAGCCCGTTTCGCATGATGGAGCCCTCCGGCTAGATTGATGGCTACCGGGGCTCCGTTTATAACCGCTTCGGCCGCTGTGACCGAGCCTCCCACCACCGCCAACGAAGCTTCAAACATGCCGGGGAAAGGTGGGTTGTCCGAAAGACCAAATCCATAATCAAGCATCTCGGCTAACCGAAATCCTTCGCTTAGCATCCGTACCCCTTCTACGTATCGGGGGTCGTGGATCTCTGTCACGAAAGCTGGATCGGCAGGTCGACCTTCCACCCGGTCGGCCTCTTGAAGGACCCCTACGGCCCGCGCTAGGTCCAGAGCCCATAAAAACCGCTCCGGCCGGAGCGGATGATCTTCTGAAAAGACGTATTGCTCGGCCTTTGGTGTTTCAACGACCGCAATCGTACGCATAAAACTTAGCTCGGTAACGTATCAGGAAAGTTCGCGGACAGAAAAGTAAAACTTATCCCTCCAAAACGCAGAAACCTGTTTTCCCTCAGCGAGCCTGTTCAAAATCCAACGCATAGCGGGCTCGAAGCAGGTTCACGTCGGCCGGGAGCAGATAAAGTCGACCTCGGATGATCTTCTTCTGGTGCGGGGCCAGGCCGCCGATGCGGAAATCGACGTGAATGCATCGAGCCACCCCTTGGAATAACTCCTGCCATGGATCCCATGCCGTAGCGAGAATCCATCGTTTCTTTGCGCTAAAACAGCCGATCAATCCGAGGCTAGGCTGAAGGGGACTGAGGGGACGAGGATTTAAATCCGAGCGGGGCACACCCGGAGCTGCCCAGACTTGACCGGGGGTATAACGGGCTTGTGTTGCCCAAGGATGGGTCGGCATTCGAACCAGCTCTCCATTGAGAAACAGAAAACACCAGGGCAAATAGTCTTCCAGATCTCCCTCGGCCGGATTGGCACTGTGCCCGGTAAAAGGTCCTACGCGCACGCAGGGCTGAGCCCATTGGACGTCGGCATATCGATCGGTGGGATTCTCGGCCGTAACCGTAAAGCGGACGGTATCCTGATCGGCTTCGATTTCATGCCGAACCGTTACTCCGTTGGCCAAACGATCTTCCAAGACCACCCGTCGGCCGGTCGGATCCCTTTCGATCAAGCGAGATTGGTGAGGAATCACGGTATGCTGTACCCAGTCTGCGTCTGTGGATCCAGATCGGCAGTAGGCTTCCAAGTAATGAATTCGAATCTTTCCGCCTGGTATGTAAGGACATTGAACCGTCAACCAATCCTTCGACCAGTCCAGTCGAAGATGCATATCCAGCCGGGTGGCTTGGACTAGTTTCCGCATCGACCGGCGCAGGGTTTGTGCCACCTGTCGAGTTCGGGCATTGGAAACCTCCTTCCCGAGAAGGGCTTGGGCCAGGAGACGGGCATCCGTCCAGGTTGTGGCTAAATAGCCAAGCATTCGGGGATTGTCGCGATACCGCAACGCATCCTGAATGAAGGCCAACGCCGCCTCTTCATCCCGCCATCCAGCTGGAAGGACGCGGAATCCTTTGGAGAGGAAATAAGGGATGGATGGATAATGCTTCCGTTTTCCATAGTGCCAGTCGCAGAGGACAATATCCTTCGGAATCCGATCAATGGCTGGCCAGGTTCCGTTTTCACTCGCTTCCCATTTGCTGTAGCCCATCTTTTTGGCGTCTAACAACCGGTCACTCCACATCCACATTTCCACCCCCTTTTGCTCCACCAAAAACCGATGCAAATCGTTCACTGCTTTGGCGAACAGGAGGGCCGGATCTTTGCCGTGGCACCGGGGACACCGTGGATAGGCAATCAGGAAGACTTCATCCATCCCTACATGGAGGGCGTCGGCCTGGAAGGCATCGATCAACTCCCCTAGTAAGGCGGAAACAACGCGCATCACTCCCGGATGACTGGGACACCAACTTCGGCAATAAATTCCCGGATTATTCAGGGGGATATCCGGGGTCTCATCAAATTCGCGGTACTGCTTCAAAAGGGGAAAGGTCGTTTGTCGCCAGGATTGATGCCCCAGACAATTAAATTCAGGGATCAACCGGATGTGATGTTTTCGGCAAACCTGGGCCAGGCGTCGGGCCTGCTCATAAGTCCACGGATTTCCCATCCGCAACTCCGGATGGCTTTTCCAGGCAAACCGGTAATCGACTTCAAAAATGAGCGTGTTGATTCCCAGTTTGGGAAATACCTGGCGGATCACTTGTTCCAATTCCGGCAAGGCAGACGGATCCGGAGCGGTAAGATGAATCGCTCGAACGAAGTGGGCTCTGGGCAAGGCAGGAGCCTTGGTGGCTGCCACAGTGGAAATTCCCCACGCTACGGTCGTGAGGATCGCTCCTAATTGGGCAATTTTCGTTTTCATGGTTTCTAAAAGCATAGCTTAACCGGTTTTTCTTGAGTGAAAAGAAAAAGTCCGGTCTCTGCTTCTTCAAATCGCAAGCGTCAGAGCGTGGAAAAGGGGTAATCTTCCTTATACAAAAACAGCAGTGCATTCCTGGAAGGAGAAGGAGGGATCAAAGTTTTTCTTTTGGGATCCATCAGAAGAAGGAAGCCCCTAGAACCCATCCGAAAAAATTGGCTGGGCCGTTTGAATGGAAGACACTTTCTATAGGGAAAGAAAACGTCATATCGAGGGCATGACCGCAACGGGTTGGAGGATAACCGGAAGGAATTTCCTGCGGCGGTTTGAGGACAAACCTTTTCCAATGGGATTCGACAATAGGTGGGTGTGCTGTCCCCATCGCGCCCTAAAAATGAAACACGAAATTTCTTTGCGGCGGTTTGAGGACAAGCCGCCCTACCTACCCCTGGGCATTCGAAAGGCAATGGAAAAGTAGAGGGCGCTGTCCTCAGCGCGCTGTAAGAATGAAAAACAAAATTTCCTGAGAGGATTGTCTCCCACTCCTTCCTTTATGGCGGTTGTTTGAGGAAAGTTAATCTCAATCCTCTTACCGCATGGGCCACGGCCACGGTCCATACTCCTCTACGATCCTCTGAATCGACCGAAAGGAGAGACGATGGACGCGGGTAGGGCCATAACGTCGAATCGCATCTAAGTGCTCCTGCGTGGGGTATCCTTTATGCCGTCGAAACCCATAGTAGGGATAATCTTCGTCCAATTCGATCATGATTCGATCCCGCGTGACCTTGGCGATCACACTAGCCGCTGCAATCGAAAGGGATTGCTGATCACCTTTCACGATGGCCTGGGTTGGGACATTGAGTTTTGGAGCCGAGCGGCCATCGATGAGGATGTAATCTGCCTTTTCCGGCAATTGGCAAAGGGCTCGAACCATGGCCAGATAGGTCGCCTCCACAATATTCCACCGGTCAATGATTTCCGGCTCAGCAAGGCCAACTCCAATCTCTACCCCCTCTAGTTTGTGAAGGGTCTCAAAAAATTTCTCCCGACGTTGCTCGGTCAACCGCTTGGAGTCGGTCAACCCTACCAACGCCTCTGGAATTTTTTCTTCTATCAGCGACCGAGGGAAATAGACCGCCGCAGCGACCACCGGACCGGCCAGAGGGCCTCGGCCGGCTTCATCAACTCCTACGACCCGACTATAACCCTCTTTCCATAGCCGGCGTTCCCACTCTAATCCTGCAGTCTGCATAGCAAGGAAAACGTTTGACGACTTTTCTTTAGTGTTCTTACCCCAATCCCTCTTTCCAAACAAGGTTCATTCCCTTCCAGAGGGCGTAAATCCTAACTTTTCCTCCCTTGCGTCGAAAAGGCGCAAGAGAAAAATCTCGATGCTCCGAGCTGGACCTTACTTGGATTTGCCTGCCGCCTTCGCTTCTTTGGTCGGTTGAGTCTGGAGTGCCGGATCCAACAGTAAATACCGTGCGCAATGGTCACAAACACAGATGTCGTCTCCGCGTTGGACGGTATTCCAGATCCCCGTAGGAAGGGTCATTCGACATTCTGTGCAGACTCCATTCCGAACCAGGGAAACCCCCTTGCGGCCGCGGGCCTTCAGTCGGTCGTAATGTCGAAGATATGGTGGAGGAATCTGCGTCCGCAGCTCCGCAATCCGTGCTTTGATCTTTTCGTCCGGATCTTTGTTGGAGAACTCCAGCTGCTGTAGCTCGTAGAGCAGGGTTAATATCGTGGTTGCGTCATTCGTCGTTTCACCCATACTGTTCAGGCTGTGTCAAGTTTGTTTCCCCTGCAAGTGAAAAATCTGAAAGATTTACAGATTGGCACGGGAAAGGAGTCTTAGTTCATAAGAAAGATGGGCCAAGGCGGTTAAAGCAGCGGTTTCGGCGCGAAGAGTGTACGGTCCGAGGGTCAAGGGGTGGACCTGCCGTTGCCGTAGTTGGTCCTTTTCCCATGAGGAAAAATCTCCCTCCGGGCCAATCCATAAGTGGACTGTTCCTGGATCCGTCCCTTTCTCTGCTCGAAATCGTTGGAGCCATACCCGAAGGGGTTGCGCCTCTTCCTCCAATAAGGCCACAAGCCGAAGCACGGGTTCTTCGTCGTCCGATCCTTTTTCCTCCAAAGCCTGAGGAAAGGGTTTAGGGGAATCCACCTGCATCCGCCACGGATTCCCACTTTGTTTCATCGCCCCGATGACAATCGCCTCCCAACGCTCCTGCTTTTTCCGAACCTCCCGCGAGTCCCAACTTGGGACTGCATGCTCGGTCAAAACCGGGACGAACCGGCTGACCCCCATCTCCACCGCCTTTTGCAAAATCCACTCGAATGCACTTCGTTTTGTCACCCCCTGAAAGAGCACCACCTGGGGTCGAGGCCAGGGTCGCCTCTCCCGCCGTTCGACCATCACCGAAGCCACCTGCCTGTTTTCCGTCCGCAACACCCCATACGCCACCTCGCCCTGCCCATTCATTACGGCTACTGGTTCCCCCTCCCGAAGCCGTAACACGTGCAACGCATGATGGACCTCT
>CAZBKV010000223.1:0-5026 GCA_964492575.1 uncultured Verrucomicrobiota bacterium
CACGGAAGAGGGTGGTATAGCTGATGACCGTATTACTCAGCATCAGCAGGGCAAAGAGGAAAGCAAAGAGAAGATACATCATCCGTTCGATCAAGACACCTCCCAGACCGGGAAAGCTGGCTACAAAGCGAAAGGCCTTATACGACAAGCCAAAAGCCAGTAAAGCATACCCACCCAGGAACAGCCCGATCAGTCCCACCAGAATCGGGGAATTCTGAAGCAATTGTTTGAGCCGACGCGTCGCCTGGGTCCGATGCACCCAAAATAATAAGCCGACCATCCGCCACAGGCCCTGTTCCTCCGTCTGGGCCTCGGCCCAAGCTTTCGGCAGTGTGACTGGAAGACTTTCTTCCCGCATTGCTGCACGCTCCCTTATCGCCTTCTCCTACGGCCGGTTCCCTTGCATCTCCTGTTCCTCTTCTGTCAATCGCAGGAACACCGCTTCCAGTGCCCCTGCCGTGCCGGCTCGCTGCTGCAATTCCTCCGGCGTGCCTAACGCAATCAATTTGCCGTGATGCATAATCCCAATCCGATCCGCCAACTCTTCGGCTACACTGAGTTGATGGGTAGAAATAAATACCGTCATTCCGCGCCGGGTCTGCTCCCGTAACGTATCCTTCAACACCCGCGTATGATGCGGGTCCAACCCGACCGTCGGCTCGTCCAACACAAACACCTCCGGCTGATGCATCAACCCAGCGGCAATCGCAATCCGCTGCTTGGTCCCATGGGAAAGACTCTCAATCATCTCTCCCAAATACGGTTTCAGGCTGAACCGTTCAATCCAGGGTTCCACCCGACTGCGGATCTCATTCCGAGGGATCCGAAAAACCATCCCGATAAATTCGAAAAATTCCCACGGAGTCAGCTTATCGTACAAAAAGGGGAAATCCGGCACATAAGCCAACCGACGCCGGGCTTCCAAAGGATATTTTTGAACGTCAAACCCAGCAACCAACGCTTGGCCGGAGGTCGGCTGGATCAGCCCGGTCAACATCTTGATCGTCGTAGTCTTGCCGGCTGCGTTCGGCCCTAAAAGGGCAAAAAACTCACCCCGCTCCACCTTCAGGTTCAGATGGTCCACGGCAACCAGCTCTCCAAACCGCTTTGTCAGTTCGATGAACTCAATCATGATGGAATTGCGTAAGCCGATAGAGATTCTCGTTCACCAGCGAGATTCGATCCGGTAAATCCAACCGGAGAATCTCCCCCACTCGCGTTAATACAAGACTGATCTTCCGGTCTCCAAATAAGCGGCTTTCCAATCGATACGCCCGCGTCCGACTCGGTCCTACGTCCACCCATTCTTCCCAGGCCTTCCATTGGAGTCCGAGCTCGAAGGAGGAAGCCTCCGTCTGCACCCTTTCCTCCTTCCACATCGATTTCATTTGCTGAATCACCTCCCTCCAGACTGGCAAGATCCCAGGGCCAAACCGGGCCAACCACTGCCGAGGATCTTTCAACTCTTCAAACTTCCACACCTGCCGCCACTGCTGTTCTCCTTGCCAGAAGAGGATCGAAAGAATTTCCTGTTGGGCATCTGCCTGAATCTCGCACCCATCGTGACCGTACCGCACCTTGATCGAAAGATGAGTCCACTCCTTCTTCGGAGTCAGCTCCAGATGTGAGGAAAATCGAATCCGTAACCCTCTTGGACTGATCTGCACGTATCCCTCTGTATCCAACCAATAGGCCCCGATCTGACGGACCCATCCTTCCGGTTCGGAAACAGTGGTCTCTTTATTGGTTTGGCTCGCAGTGGTCTGGTCTGAAGAAGCCTCGATGATCGTTGGAATCCATCGACAGTATCCGATCCGTTTCCCATTCCGGAGGATCACCAGTGGGGAAGGATCCGGAGCAGTTAGAATTCGATCGATCACCTTCTGTGGAGACAGAGGAACCCCCGTTTCTCCGGTCCCGCTTATCTCCACGCGCCAAAGCAACACGTTCATCAATACCCAAAACGCCCCAATCACCATGAATCCCAAGCGTTTCACAACTTCTTTACCTTAGTGGTTTCCTGGTCTTTTGCCAATTGAGGAGAGCAGAGACCGTGCCGAAGCAAGGAAGAATTTTCCTGTTTGGTTTTGTAGAAATTAACTGATAAAGATTATCAATAAAGATCGCCTTCTTCCCCCTTACTTCCTGTGATTTTCCCTTGAAAAATAGACCGACCCGAATCATTTTATTTACCGCGTTGCGAGCGCGCCGATAGCTCAATTGGATAGAGCATCTGACTACGGATCAGAGGGTTGGGGGTTCGAATCCTCCTCGGCGCGCCACTTCTTTTTTATGAGCCGATCGCTCCTCCCTTCCCAACCCGTCCGGGAGGAAAAAGCCAAAGCAATCCCTGGCCCTCCTTGCGAATCCACATCTCCGCCGCCCGCCAGTACGGACACATCCGTTCCAGCTCTTTCCGAAAATCAGCCCCATGTCCCGGTACCCGTAGATGCGTCAGCTCATGAAGGATCAAATAGTCCCGCACAAAAGGCGGCATCAAAATCAGCCGCCAATTCAGACTGATCCTCCCTTTGGCCGAACAGGATCCCCATCGAGTTCGTTGATCCCCAATCCGGATCCCTCGCACCTCCAATCCATAAACCGCCGCATATTGCCGCACTCGAGGAGGAAGTTCTTTCCTGGCCAGCCGCTGAAGATGAGCCGTAAGAACCTCCCGTAAGCTCGGTTTCCCCGCACCTCCTTCCTTCCACTCGATCCGTTGATCTCCAAAACAGACCCATCGAGGATCCTTCGGGTCTCGTTCTAAGAAGACCCACCGGCCTCGTAACGGGATCTTCTCCCCGATCTTCAACTCCTGTCCCATCCCCGGTCGAGCCGCAAGGACCTTCAGCATCCAATCTGCTGCCTCTTTTAAAAACTCTCTTACAGCCCGATACGTTCCCCTTGGAGGCATTGTCACTTGAAATCCTCCATCCTCCCGTAACCGCAGGATGTACCGCCGGGCTCGCCGGTGGCGAACCACAGACACGCGAATCTGCCGGCCATCTACCCGTACCTGCCAGACCGACCCTTCCGGCTGAATCTCTACTTGTCTCTGCGCCATCCCTCGTATCTCTCAGCCAGATGCCTCTTCCGTCCTCGAAAGAAAATTCCTAATCCGATCCGCCACCCGCATCCCGCTATGAATGGAATCACTCAAGGAGATTCCATCACGATAATGCCCGCCAAAAAATAAACCCGGCCCTTCCTTTTCTATCTGCTCCATCCATTCCAAATACCGTCCGTATCCTAAGACATACTGGGGGATCGCTCGACGATATAAAACACAGTGAGTAAACGTAGGCCTTTCCCGAATCCCCAACAGTCGACGAAGATCCTCATACGTCATCTCAATCAACCGCTCCGGCGGTTCCAAGGCCCGTTCCGGTGCCCGCGTTCCTCCTATATAGGAAGTCAAAGTCACGTATCCCTCTGGCGCCCGCCGCTCAAACAGCGTAGAGCTAAACAGGGTTCCCAGAATCCGAAACGGTTCCTTTTCCGGAACCAACATCCCAAATCCATCCAACGGATGAGCCACCGCTTCCCGTCGAAATCCAAGAACAACCGAGGCGACCGGAGGATATTCAATCTCCCCAAACCGACGAAGACTCAACGACGGGGCCTCTGGACCAAGCCTCAGCTCCATCTCCGCCAACCGATACGCCGGCACAGCAAAGAATACGGCCGCATGCACCACCTCTTGCATCCCGTCCGAGGTTCGGACTTTAAGCCGCCACTTCGATCCCTCTCGTTCGGCCGCTACAACCTCATGACGCAAATGAACCCGCCCTCCCAACAACTCGGCCAATCGCCGCGGCAACACCTCCAGCCCTTCGTCAAACGAAATCTTCTTCGCCTCCTGCTTGGGGATTTCTCCTCGGCGACGCCGCTCCTTCGCTCCCAGGATCTGCCCCAAAATCAACGACCCATAACGCTGTTCCAAGGCATACAATCGCGGAAATCCATATTTCACGGACAATCGTTTCGGATCCCCGGCATAAATCCCGGCAATCATCGGATTAATCGCATAATCCAGCCACTCCTGATTCAGACGCCGTAAGACAAATTCCGCCACGCTCTCTTCCGCACCATCACGGCGTGCGGGGCGAAAAGGTTCTCGGATCAATGCCCACTTCGCCCGCCAGCTGAATAGCTCACATCGGAAAAAACCCAAGGGCGACATCGGCAAGGCCATCGGGCGACCATTTCGAACCAGGTACCGATTTTCCGCCTCAGGCCGGGAGTACAACATCCGATCCTTCAACCCCAATTCTTCCAAAAACTCCCGTAATCGAACGGAGGTTTCGAGGATCGAGTTGGGACCAAATTCAGCGAGGTATCCGCCGGATCGAATCGATCGAATCACCCCTCCGACCCGCTCCGTGGCCTCATAGACTTCCACCGAAACCCCCGCCTGCATCAATCGATACGCCGCTACCAGGCCGGTAATCCCAGCTCCAACAATCGCCACTTTTTTCCCTTCCAACCCTTCCATCGTCTCCTCGGCTCTTTTTCCTTCCTCGTCGCTTTTTCCAAACTCAGTCACCTCCATTTTAGGGCATTCCTAATCCCTCTATAAGGATCAACCCAAACCCTCGTGAATCCCAATTCGGCTTTCCTTTGGTAAGACTCAGAAAAGACGGGAAGGGGGACAGAAACAACAAGCCCGGGGTTTACCCAAAGGTTAGAAGAATCATCGGTGGGTAAATCCGCGAATAAGATTCCAAAAAAGAGAAGAAAAATCGGCTTTGAGCTAGACCGCTTTTCTAAACCGGCCAGAGACCGTCCCTCTTTTCTTTTACCCACCCTTTTACGGTGTTAGCCCCCTGGCCATCCGAAGGAATCAAAGGTAGCGCGCGCTGTTCCCAACGCGTGGTGGCCCCCATTTACGGTAGCGCGCTGTCCCCAGCACGCCGGCCCCCCATTTGCGGTAGGGCGCGTTGTCCTCAACGCGCCATGGTCCCCATTTATGGTAGGGCGCGCTGTCCTCAACGCGCCATGGTCCCCATTTATGGTAGGGCGCGCT
>CAZBKV010000224.1:0-3023 GCA_964492575.1 uncultured Verrucomicrobiota bacterium
GACTACCTTTTGCTGGCTACCTACGAACAACCCCTTGATCCGAGAGGTGGAACAATAGACCTATCCGGCGCAACAAGTGTAGATGCCGATCGTGAACGGGGAGTTGTTATTCTCACAAGTGCATATGAATTCAGGGTCCAGGCCGTAGAAACATCCAAATGGATTCAATCAATTCAAGCGAATGAACTTCCCGAAGAGTATCGACTGATGCTGGATACTCCCGTGCTGGCAGCCTACAGGTACCCGCAACGTCCCTTTGTTTTGAAACTCCAGCTTACCCCGATTCCACAGATCGAAACACTCAGTCTGGCAGTGGAAAGAATAGCAGCCGAGAGCAGAATCTCAGACGAGGGCCAGGTCTTGTCGCGGGTTACCTATTTCGTCAAAAATCGAGGGCAAAGGTATCTTCAGGTCAACTTGCCGAAAGGGCTGTCGATCTGGTCAGTGAAAGTAAACGGCAAGCACGTACTTCCCATTCAGGCAGGGCAAACCAATCTAGTGCCGTTGAATCCAGAACGGCTTGTGGAAAATCGTGTTGTAGAATTCCAGATCGCTCATGGGCAACCTCGTTCTCGCAAGATCCAAGTCCAATTACCCTCGGTCTCGGCACCTGTGCTGGACGTGTACTGGGAGCTACAACCGGCCCACAATAACACACTCCGGTACGTTAGTGGCTCGCTGCAATGTTTGGATCAACCTCTCGGAACCGGTTGGGATCAGCTCCGTCGAACCGCCGGACGCGCTTTCTTAACGCTGATTGGTGTCCTTGCGATGACATTTGCCGGCATTTTATGCTTAAAAGCGTCGAAAAAACGCACCGGCATGCTCCATCGACTCCTGATCCTCTTTGGAGTCATTCTCATTTTGTGTGCTCAAGGTTTATGCCTCTGGATGATTGTGATTACAAATCGAACCCCATCCACAGAGTTGCTGGTGATTAGTGGAAAAAACCTGTCAGCCGGTTCTCCGTTATTTGTTGAGGCCGAGCATATGCCACTGAAACCTGGATTTGGGTGGACTCTCCTTCATCTGTGGCCGTTGTTAATCGGTGGGCTCGTTTATGTCTGGTCAATAATTCGAACAGGTCGGTTCGCCCGGTCAATCGGATCTGCTGTAGCATGGACGTGTATTTTTGTAACAGTGTTGAGCTTTCCACGATCGGCAATCGTGTTTTGGGTTATGATTATGCTTTTGTTTATTTGGGAATGGATTGTGCCGACCCTAAAGGATCTCTTCTTCCGTTCCACAGGCAATGGAAAAACCTCATCGACCGGGCTTCAGAAAGCGACACTTGGGCTTATTCTAGCCGGGTTGGGTTTTGTCAATCTGGAGGCTCAACAGACTGCCTCTGCTAGTCAGCAAGCAACGGCTGCACCGCCGAATCGGTTCCAGTTGGCTAGCGTAGAGCGTGTATCAAGCCTTGCTTTGAATCCTATTGTATCCCGCTTGGTCGAACGGATTGACGAAAAAATTGATATCCAAAAGGATTGGGCTCAATGCGAGGCGTTAGTAACCTGGCGAGCCAAAACTCCCGGTGAGATCCTTGAGCTGCTACGGTTACCCGAAGTGGTTCAGGAAATTTCCATTGTGGATGGCCGGGCACGGCTTATTCGGTCGGCACATGTTTCGAATGCTTATCTACTTTTGGCCGAACAAGAAGGGGTGATTCAGCTCAGAATACGGTATACCCAGACAGTATCGGTTGATCAGCAACGATCCATCCTAGAGCTCTGCACACCAACCGCCATGATTCATCATGTAACGCTTCGACTGGACCGTCCTTCTCTCTCGGTTGAGGCCGTTCAGGGAGCGGTGGTTCGGCAATCAACCGTGCAGGAAGCCGGTCAGAAGCTGGTTCGTGCAGATGTTTGGTTACCGCCTTTTGGTAAACGCTGGATTGGCTGGAGACCGAGGAGGAGAGAACCAGCGAAAGAAAAGCCGATCTTCTATGCCAATGGAGAACATTTAGTCATACCAAGGGCAGGGCTCATCGAAGGAATCCATCGCTATAATCTGCGGCTCACTCAAGGGCAAATCGAACGATTGATTGTTCGAGTTCCAGAAGGGGCCTCAGTGACAGACGTTTCCACTGAGCAGCTACGGAACTGGAGCTTTGACCCAGACCGCGGTGAATTGACAGTGTGGTTTAGTACTCCACGCACAAATCAGACAACGGTCGTGATTTACTCGCAGTACAGCGCTACAGCACTTCCGTACTCCCGAACAATCCGACTCCCAGCGCTTGCGGAGGCAATGAGCGAGGTAAATCTGGTGGCCGTCGCTGCGCCGCCGGATGTTGAAGTCCAACAGGTCAGTTCTCCTCAACTCTCCCCCATCGCAGTACAGGATTTTCCGACCGATATTTTAAAGCTGGCACGCGACACCCTGAAAATCCACTACGCCTACCACGTCCACAAACCGCAGGCTGAACTTCGACTTCAGACTGCACCGGTTGAGCCTGAGCTTCGCGTTCAGTCTCAATGGACAATATCAGTAGGTGAAGACCGAATTCTCGCCCAGGGTGTCTGGCAACTTTCCATCGTCCGAAGCGGGCTATTTCATGTCCGGTTTGAGCTTCCTCATGGTTACGAATTAGAACAAGTAAGTGGACCAGCGCTTAGTCACTGGACAGAATATCGAACCAACAACGTACGTTTGATTACCCTACACTTTAAGGAGCGTACGGTCGGCCCCACAACACTCTCAGTGACATTAAGTGGAGTCGGCTTGAAAAAACCGGGCCGATGGACAGTGCCCGCTCCTCATTTGATCGAAGCGTCAAAAGAGGAAGGCGTACTCGTTCTTCGCCCAGAAATAGGTTATCGCCTCAGGGTAATTAAAAGATTTGGATTAAACGAAATCGACCCTGCCTCATTAAAGATCACTCAGCGTGGCACCCTTGCCTTTCGATTATTCCGGCGTGACTGGAGTCTGATTTTAGAGGTTGAACGAACCAAGCCATGGATTCGAGCCAACCTGCTTGAGCTTGTGACGGTCGAAGAGAATTCCCTCGCCGGGGAATT
>CAZBKV010000224.1:3033-5023 GCA_964492575.1 uncultured Verrucomicrobiota bacterium
ATTGTGCAGATCGCAGGAACCCCAGTTTCGGCCTTGCGTGTATCCCTGCCGCCAGGGGCCGAAAGTATAAGTGTGGAAGGAGATGAAGTAGCTGATTCAGGTCCAGGAGAAGAAGCCAATGGACGTCCAGTATGGGTGATCCAGCTCCGCCGCCGTATGGTAGGCCGAGTAGGATTTTTACTGCGATACAGAATCCCGGTGCAGCTTGAGGCACAGACACAACAGGTACATGCCTGCCGCTTACTCGACACCGATTTGGTACGCAGTTGGTTTGCCATTCGATCAGGCCAACGGATTACCGTGTGGCTTGAGAAAATCCCAGAACAGGTTCGACCTGTTGAGTGGGAAACAGTAGCTGAGGAATTGCGTGCGCGTACAAAACAAGGTGGAGCAGACTACGTCTTGCGGGTCCTTGAACCTGACTTTAAGTTGGTTGTACGTGTAGATCGGCATGAGACCGCACCGGTCTTGCCCGCCAGAATCCATCAAGCCCACTTGGGGACCTACGTAGCCAGTTATGGTATGCTCCTAAACTGGCTACGAATCGAGATGGACGTAGGGACCAAACGAATGTTGCACCTCAGACTAGCATCCCAGGCCTGGCCCTGGTTCGCCCGAATCAACGGTACAGGCGTGTGGCTGTGGAAGGACGGAGATCAAATCGGAATACCACTTGATATTGCTGAAGGAAGCACAAACGCTGTGATCGAACTGGTCTACACCCAGCCCTTACCCAAACCAAATAAATCAAATATAGACCTAAAACTTCGTGCCCCACAATGTGATCTGCCTTACCGGGATTTCAAGTGGTATGTCTTTACCGAGAGACAGTGGCAACTAGAAAACTGGTCAGGAAACGTTCAGCTCGATCAACAAGGAGCCTTAAGTTGGGCACCTGTCCGCGGACCAGTCCTCCAAGAACGTGTCCTCGCCAAGCAGCTGCTTGAACATGGACAACAACTCGGCCAAGCAGGTCAATATAAACAGGCCGTGAAGATGTTTCGTCAGGCATACAATGTTTCCCAGGTGGATAAGGCGTTAAACGAAGACGTTCGCGTGCAATTATGGAATTACCGTGTCCAACAAGCCCTGGCTGGATTACAAATGCAACTCCATCGCCCCGGGAAAGCACCCGCTAGCCTACAAGACGCCTTGGCGAATGCCCGAAGAATGCTCCATCAACCATCCACCCAGGCCGATCAGGCACTGATCAGACTTGTGGAAAGGATTATCCAACAACAAGAGGCAGCCATCCCAGCCCCCACAACACTAAATGTAAAGATCGGAACATGGCAGCAAGGATATCTATTTTCACACCCGCTTCATGTCCAAGCCAAACAACCAATCTTTATTGAGCTGAAGTTTGAGCGTAAGCAAGGGACCCCGTGGATAAAATGGATGTTATTCTTCTTACTCATTGCCTTTGTCGTCACCTTACTGCGCCGACAAACGCTCACCCCGAACCGCAGCTCTTGACAGCTAAATCATCTTCAAGCGCCGCCTTAACAAATCTCACCCCCTTAGAAAATTGAGAAAACATTGGGAAAGAAGAGAGGAAGAAAGATTTTTGGCTTATTCCAAAAATGACACGAGGCTCCGGGTAGAACATAAGTATACCATCTTACTGCAACATCTTTGTCGCAGGCATAAAACTCCCATCCTTCCTCCGCTTCGCCACCAAACCTTTAGATAATATGCCAAAGCAACTTCCCATTGAATCCCTAACCATTCCCAAATCCGATTTCCCAGAATCAAGCATATGTTTTACAAGTAGTCTTAACCCTAAGCCTCAATACAGCGTAGTTTTAATCAATTCTACTTTTTACTTGGATTATTAACGAAAAAACATAGAATTATAAAAATCACTCTCCCACCAGATCCCCCCTCAACCACCTCCCCAAACTCGGACTATAGTGCTGATAGCCGTAGTAGATCAGTCCCGTTTCCGAATCGGTGTACTTCGTGCTGAAGTGCAGCGAATTCTCAGCGG
>CAZBKV010000225.1:0-257 GCA_964492575.1 uncultured Verrucomicrobiota bacterium
AGCAACTGAACCAACGCTAAAAACTGTGCCCCTAACGCCAAAAAACATCCCGCTACAGCGACAAAGACAACCACCAATCCCAAGACCCCATGGACCGCCCGGCGGGCAAAGATCAAGCCGAATCCCCCACCTAGACAAAGCAAAATCAAAATGGTCAACACTCCCTTCATGCCTCTTTGTCTTTTAGCTCATGAAAACATACTCCCTCCGGCGTTGATCTGGTCGGTATAAGGCACGACTAAGAACATACCACGGTC
>CAZBKV010000225.1:267-754 GCA_964492575.1 uncultured Verrucomicrobiota bacterium
CCCCACGCTCTTGTCCAAACCCAGACTCCAGCCACAATCAGATTCACCAGGCTCATCGGCAAGAGGAATTTCCAGGCAAAACTCATCAACTGATCCGGGCGAAGTCGCGGCAGCGTCGCGCGCAACCAGATAAAGAACGCGATCAACACCATCACCTTTCCAAAAAACCACGCCCAGGAAGGAATCCATGCCAACAGCGGCGTCGGATCATGCCATCCGCCCAGATACAATGTCGTCATTAATCCGCTGATGGCAAACAGACCCAAATATTCCCCCACAAAAAACAGGGCATACTTGAACCCCGAATACTCCACCATATGACCGGCGATGATCTCCGATTCCCCTTCCGGCAAGTCGAAGGGACAGCGATTCGATTCCGCTGTGGCTGCAATCAACAGCAAAACAAAGCCGGTCAATCCCCACGGCGTCCAGACAAACCATCGGCCTAACCACCCTCCAACATACCCACTTTGGGCCTCGACAATTC
>CAZBKV010000225.1:764-5016 GCA_964492575.1 uncultured Verrucomicrobiota bacterium
GCCCCAAGCAGGGTAAATTTGCTCCGACTTCCCCACCCGGCCATAAAAATGCCGATTTCTCGGATTCCCCCTAAGGCCAGAAAAAAGAGTAACCCGTATTCCAACGAAACCGGCGTCATCCCCCGCCCTAACGGCAACACCGCAAAGCACAGAATCACCGGAACCACCACTAAGATAGGAGCCAGAAAATGGAGAACCCGATCCGCTCGGTCCGGGACGATATCTTCCTTAAAAATCATCTTCAGCCCGTCGGCAATCGGCTGGAACAATCCGAACGGTCCTACCCGGTTCGGTCCATAGCGATTTTGAGCTCGTCCTAACCCCTTTCGCTCCAACCACGTCGCAAAGGCAAATAATCCAGCAAAGACCCCAATCAATGCCGCTGCCGTCAAGATCATCGAAACCCAGAGCCGGGTTGACTCCGGTGAGTTGGTCACAATCTGATGTTTCAGGTTGATGAAAAGCTGATCCATACCCTGATTTTGGGAGTCCCCTCTATTTTCGGTTCATGGGGCCGGAGGTTTTCTTTTTACAGCCTTTGCTTTTTCAGCCAGTTCCCGTGCTCGCTGAACGCGGCGGTCCGCCTCTTCGGCCTCCCGGGGCCGAATCTGATGATAATAGGTGTTAGGGCGAGCAAGATCTTCCTTATGAAGAAGAAGGGAGGGAAAACGCTCAAACGTGCTAAATTCAAAGCGATTATCCATTTTGATGGAATCAAATGGGCAGACCTCGGCGCAGATTCCACACCCCATGCAGAGGGAAAGATCGATATCGAAGACCTTCGGCCTGCGTAACGGCCGGCCTCGAGCATCCCGATCTTGCTCAATAAAGATACACTGAGCCGGGCATTCGTTCTGGCAGATCTTGCAAGCTACACATCGCAGACCGGTTTCCGGATCCTCCCCGTCATAAATCAACATGGGAAAACTCCGACTATTTTCCGGCAGCGGCTGACGTTCCTCTGGATATTGAATTGTCACAAGCCGCTCTGGGTCGTAATAAGAGCCCAGAAAATTTCGTGCTGTGACAAGCAATCCCTTCAGAATCCCAAGACCAACCATCTCAAAAACAATTGTATGAACAAACTATCTTTTCGTTCAAGAACCTCTCCCTCATTCCTTTTTCTTAGCGATCGACTTCCCCCATTACGATGTCTAATGATCCTAAAATCACCACCACATCCGGAAGCGTCCGCCCAATGCAAAGATCTTCTAAAATCGTCAAATTGACAAAGCTGGGTGCCCGGATCCGGAACCGATACGGTCGAGAACTCCCGTCACTAATCAGGTAAAATCCAAGCTCTCCTTTGGGGGCCTCGATTCGACCGTACGACTCTCCGATCGGCGGACGGAAATTTCGATCGCGAACGTAGGGATTGCGCACCGGCCCTTCCGGAATCTCACGCAAGGCCTGCTGGAGGATTCGCACCGATTCCCGCATCTCTAAAATCCGGACCATATACCGATCGTAGGTGTCCCCATGTTGGCCTAATGGGACGCGAAACGAGAATCGGTCATAGATCCCATACCGATCGACCTTCCGAATATCATAATTGACACCGGAGGCCCGCAGCACCGGCCCCGTCACCCCTGCATTGATGGCCAGCTCCGGCGGCAACACGCCCACCCCTTGCGTCCGGGCGATCAAGATTTCGTTGGTCGTCAGTAAGGCCTCAAATTCATCCAGAAATCGCGGGAAATGATCCACAAACCGTCGAGCTTGGTCCAGCCACCCTGGTGGGGTGTCGCACCGGCACCCACCAAAACGGAAGTAATTGCACATCATCCGTGCCCCGGTCAGGGACTCAAACAGATCCAGAATCTTTTCCCGTTCCCGGAAGGCATACATCAACGGAGTCCCCATCGTCCCCATGTCATGCAACAGGAACCCAATCAGACAGCTATGATTCAACAACCGGGTCAGCTCCGCGAGGATGACTCGTAGATATTCGGCCCGTTCCGGCACCTCAATCCCGGCCAGCTTTTCCACCGCCAGCGCATAAGCCCAGTTGTTCGTCAGAGAACAGAAGTAATCGAGCCGGTCCGTATACGGAAAGGCCATCAGATACGTCCCCTGCTCGCAAATCTTTTCGTGATTTCGATGGAGATACCCAAAGACCGGTTTGAGCCGAACCACTCGTTCCCCATCCAAAACCACGTTCATTCGAAAGACCCCGTGCGTCGAAGGATGATGAGGGCCGATTGAAATCTCCAAAAGTTCTCCTTCCCTTTCCTCGTTGGGTAGGACGAAATATTCAGAGCCGGCCACCGATCCGAGGCCCGAAGAAGGCGTGGCCGATCCTGCCTCTTGGGAAACCTCCCGCTGGCCGGGCATCGCCCCTCCTACTCCGTCCGTCAAAACAGACCCTTGTGGTTCCTCTTTCTCCATGGTTTCTTAAAAGGATATCCGATCTTCTCCCTCGCGATGAGGGTTAAACATCCTTGGGCTCCACGTAATCCTTCCGCATCGGATAATCCTCAAACTCGTCCCACATCAAAATCCGTCGCAGATCCGGATGACCATCAAACCGTACCCCAAACAGATCATAAACCTCCCGTTCCTGAAACTCTGCACTCCGCCAAATCGGGGTGAAGGAGACTACACGGACCTGATCGACCCGGTTCTGGGTCCGTTGCCGCACAATCAAGGGACCCCGCCCATGTCTCATGGAATAAAGATGATAGACCACCTCCAGGTAACCCGGCCGTTTCCGTTTCTTCTTTCGTTTGACCTGACGCTCCATCGGTCCTGTCGGCCCCTTGACAAAAACCGTCGTCTCCTCCCAATACTCTTCTTCCCGATCCAACCAATCCACCCCGCTGACATTGGAGCAAAAGTCCAACGCAAACTCTGGATCATCCCGCAGGACCCGCGCCGCCTCCAGCGCATGCTCGTAGGGCAAAAGCAGAGAACTCTGTTCGGGACGTGCCGGATTTTCGATCAACTCGACCTTCAACCCCGGAACCCGCTCCTCCAAAAGAGCACAGATCCGACCAAACGTCGGCAACCCCGGCGGAGCCACTTCTTCAATCGGCGGTTTGGATGGGCTGGACGGAACCATCGTCCCTCTTACCTTCCCTTTCCTTCCGATTTCCGGTCAGAAAAAGGCCACACTTCAGGATTGTAGGTTGGAACTAAATCGTGAGGACCATAGCGGGGAACCGGAAACTCACTGGGAGCCTCTGGGTCCAGATGCCTGGGGAGCCGATCTCCTTTCAATTGTTCCTCTGAAATCTTCCGCTGCAACTCCATCAGCCCATGAAGCAAGGCCTCCGGCCGAGGAGGACAACCAGGGATGTAGACATCCACAGGAATATATCGATCAATTCCCTTCACCACATTGTATCCCTTTCGGAACGGCCCACCCGAAATCGCACAGGCCCCCATCGCAATCACATACTTCGGCTCCGGCATCTGGTTGTAGAGCCGAACCACCATCGGCGCCATCTTTTTCGTCACCGTCCCCGCCACAATCATCAAATCCGCCTGCCGCGGTGACGGTCGAAAGACCTCAGCCCCAAACCGCGCAATATCAAACCGCGCCATCGAGGCCGAAATCATCTCAATCGCACAGCACGCCAACCCAAAATTCAACGGCCACAACGAATTCTTCCGACTCCAGTTATAAAGCTCGTTCAACGAGGTAAGCAAAATCCCCTGCCGACTCAACTCTTGCCGCAATCGTTCCTCCACCATAAGCCAGAACCCACTCCTTCCCTCGCCTGTGCTGTTTTCCGTTTATTTCCACCCTCACGACCAGGTCAAAATCCCCTTCTTCCATGCCCAAAGAAGCCCTTCCACGACCAAAAGCAAGAAAAAGAGGACCGCGACTACCGCTCCGAAGCTTGCCCCTCCAAAGACTACAGCAATCGGAATCAAGAAGACGGATTCCACGTCCAATACGAGAAAAACAAGGGCATATCGGTAGTATCCGACATGAAAACGAATCCACGGGTCCCCCCTAGACTCTACCCCGCATTCATAAGGACTATTCTTGACCTTGCTCGGTTTTGGCGGCGAGAAAGCCCAGGCCCAAAACCGCGCAATCATCACCGGCACCACGCAAAAGAGAACGCTTCCTAGTGCCAGAATACCTAAAAAAAGATAAGGAGGATATCTCATTCCACTTCCCACTCCTTTTTTTCTAGAGCTTGTTCGAAAAAGAGTATCAGTCAATTTTTTTCTATCTTGGCGCGTTGGGGACAACGCCGCCCTACCGCAACATGGCTTTCGAATGCCCAGGGCCAGGTAG
>CAZBKV010000226.1:0-4906 GCA_964492575.1 uncultured Verrucomicrobiota bacterium
CAACTATTATTGGAGACCATTGCGTTGGTACGACCAAGGGTGACGTAATTGGTCCGGGCGGCCGTCTCTTGCAGATAGGTGTCAGAAATCCAGGGACCGGTAACCAGGTTGACTCCCAGGACGAAAAGTTTGGCGTTCGGAGCCATTCCACGGAAATCGGAGTTCGGAAGGGAGCCGGGAGGTATGTTCGTCACCGTATCGGATTTTTCTCCCGATCCGGCAATCGTCCCGGCCACATGGGTACCGTGGCCAAGGGGATCGGTCAAAACAGCCGGCGAATCTCCAAAGACCCGTCCTTGCAGATCCGGGTGATTGGCATCCACGCCGGTGTCGTTGATGTTCACCCAGATGTTGCTTCCGGTGAGGCCGAGATACGAATTGGTATCCACCGGCGAGGTGCAAATCCCCAGTCGCACCCGAGTCAAATCATTCATCAGAACCCTCTGAGGCAAAGGTTCCAGTAACTGAGTCTCCGGAAGACGAGCGATCGCTGCCACTTGTTCGGGAGTAAGGGTGGTCGGAATAAGAAACTGGGGGCCGAATGGGGTTTGTCCAGCGGGTTGGACCGGAAGATTTAACTTCTGTAAGGCTTGAACAAGAGCCTCTTTTTGATCCGGAAACGCCGTAACTCTTAGTCCTTCCACCGGTTCCTTGGTCTGGAGGACGGCCTGTAGGATTTTGGGCTGGAGCTTAAAGTACGGCTCATAGGGCAAGACGGCACGAACAGCCGGAAGTTGTTTTGCCGCCTGGGCCTGAGCGGACGAACCTTTTACAAGCCATGTATGATTAGGGATATAAGAAACCGGAGTTAACCCTACTCGTTGAATTTCTTTTAAGAACGCCTGACGGGTTGGACCGCGGAATTGAACCAGCCAGGCCCCCGGTTCCGATCCGGCACGCAGTTCTTTCGGGATCGGAAGCTCAGTCCCCCGCGAAGTATCAATCAAAGCATTTCGAAGGAGGATCGCCGTGTCGGATTCCCGAAGCTGAGAAAGCTGAGCCGGTGTGTTGCGTAGACGCCACGGAAATTGTGGATCCGGGAAAGATTCCGATGAAGAATTTGAGTCCGTCTGATCCTGAGAAGAAGCTGCAGAGACGGTGGGGAAAGAAGCCGACGGTTCGGTAAAGGAGGCAAGTGCCGCTTGACTGACGAGAGTGGTATTGGCAGGGAGCGTAGACTGTGCAGTAAGTGGCGGCGGAGATTGTTGTTCTCTTACGCGGTTTCCAAGCTTCCAGAAAACCGCGGCTCCAATGAGAGCTAGAACGCTAATGATCGACCAAGTTCTCGCCTTCATAATCCTCAGGCTTCCCTGGTTTTTATTCCATAGGAATTTCTTGATAATTCTCTACAACAATCCTTCGTCCTTCTGGAGTCTCGACGACTCGAATCACTGCTTTGCAGGCAAATTCGCTGGTTACTTCGTAATTCGTGCACATCTGATGATAAATCCCCGGCCCGGTATAGACGGAATTCGGGGCCGGATGAAGGGCCTGTCCAAAGGCATAGATCACAAATTGAGGATCATCTGCTTTGAGCAACGAAAGGATCTGCTGGGGAATTCGTTCTAAAATCATATCGTTTAAGACATTATTGGTGTTGATAAATGGAGAGCGCATGGTGAGTTCTGGAACAGACAGAATTTCCCCAAGATAATGGAATCGAGCACGATAGCCTGCGGCCATACGAAGGGTTTCATTCGTAAGCCCTGCCCGCAGGGCGCGGGTCCGAATAATTCCCTCCACAATCTTATAAAGCTGCGGAGAATTCGGTTCAATAAACATCTCTTCTGCCGTGGCAAGGTGATTGGTTCGGTAGCTGAAGATAGGAGTCGTGTTGGTGAGAACAGAGATTCCGGAAAGGACGGCAGACCATGCTGCAATGTTGGTTTGATTGACTCCTAACAGCCCCTGAGCCGCTTCTTCGTTTAATGCGGTAGTAAAGACATCCACAAATCGCCAGTCATTGGTCGGATGCGTTCCTAAACTGCCGGCCCAGAGATACCACAGGTTGGTATTTACGACTTTCGACTTCAAATAAATGGTTTGCCATGGGGTTCCCCGGTGAACACGCCCCAGCCAACCGATGTTGGGGAACTTTTGGCCGGGGAAGTCCCAATCGTCCGGGCTTTCAATGCCTGGATCCTTAACCCCTGGATCTCGGGCCAAGATATCATACGATTGATTGGGATTCCCGCCCCAGGGACGATAGCGATTGTTTAAAACCCCCAGATTGGAGTTGGTCAACAAGACCGTCGGAGGACTGACGTATCGGATCGCATTGGTCCGGAAAGGATCATCCGGCCGGGCCCGCGGATCCATCAAGTCGGCCATCATATAATGGACGAGAGGATCATTGACCTGCCAAGAGGCCTCCTGAACAAATTTTCGTACAGGGGCAAACGGAGCCTGCATAGCGATTCGGCCTTGGAGCTGAGAACGTAAAGCCGCCCGCTGCCGTGGAGTCACATACGTAAGAGGCGTTAACCCACAGAATTCTCGAAACAGATCAATCGCCTTGGCCTTATCTTGGGCTCCTGGACCGGCTCGATTATAACTGCGCCAGATTCGATCGCTGACCTGGATATTTCCTAGAGCGATTTCCATCTGTTCTAACACCCCTTCGGTCGGATATTGAAGTGATTGGCCCCCGATTCGGTTTGTGGACCAGAGTCGATCCAGAATATTGGCAGATCCTTGACGACCTCCGGCGCTTCGCCCCGCTAAGGCCCGGGTAATGTCGATACCGGTGTGCATATTACCGAAGGCTACAAAGTCTACAATGCGATCAGTGGGTATATCCACCAACGCAACAAAGAATCGATTGGTCACAGCTAAACCCCACTGAGGAATGTAAAAGCCAAGACCCCGAGGATAAACAAGCAGATTGGTTCGTCCGGGTAAAAGTTGGGGTGGGAAAGGAATAAAGCTCGATTCTGGGACAAAGACAATATTAGTGTAAATCGGAACACGAAACTGTTTCGGAGGCCAGGTTGGGATTACAGTACTTCGAGTATAAGGGATATGGATCATTTGTAAGGGAACCGATTGGTTTCCGAGTCGGTTCGTAAGAAGAAGAGAAAGATCACCGGCTAAGACCATTCGAAGAGGACGAGGATAGGCATTGCTGTAAGAGTTCCATAATTCGATCCCAAATTGATTCGAGATACTTAGGGTATAAAGCAGGTTGGTTTGGAAAGGACGGAGATCCATCGGGGTTCGTTTGACCACCTCAGCTCGTCGGGTTACCTGCACGATATTCATCATCGAAAACTCGTTAAAGTTAGGTAGGCCTTTCTTGGCCCCGATGATAAAGGGAACATCATATAGGACTACCCGATCCGGATTCGCTGCGATGGTGCGGAGAAGAATAGGCCGAAGCTGAGGATTATGCAAATCTGCTGGGTTGACCAAAATCATTTGATTCAAAAAGGCAGCATTGGTCACCTCCACGAAATCGCGGATATAAACTTCTTCGTTTGTTACGGTAAAGACCGGCCGAAACACGGTGGGCAAGTAAGGATAGGAAGTAATCGATCGATTGGTCGTGGCGTCGTAAATATTGACGGCTACTTGGAGAATCCGATGAATAGTTGGAGTGTATTCGTTTGTGGGGTAAATCATGATGTTTGTGACGGAAAATTCAGGACGCACTGGAGTATCTCCAATCCAATAGGAGGAAACATATTCATTTTTGCCCACCTTTACGGTTCTTCGGATTCGAGACACCTTTAACAACCGATCCGCAGTGGTGATGAAAAAGTCATAGGGATTCCATTCCTGGAACCGATTGGTCACTCCAGGACGGTTGTCGAAGTTAATATTGATCTTATCTTCATTTGCTGGGGCCGAATCGGTCCCTAATTGAGCCAACATCCGATAAAAGGTATAACGGTCATAGGAAGAAAGGCCTCGTTGGGCATTCGTCAGACGGTCCAACCAAGTCGCCGGAACTTTATTGGTATTGAAAAAATCGTTGAGGGTTGTGTAACGGTTGGGCTGCGGGCTTCCAGGCCAGGGTTGATCAGGTTGGTCGTTGTCTGTATGTAATGAAGTCCAGTCAGATGAGTGAGGACCGTCGGTATAGTCGTCAATAAGGTTATTCCTTACAAAATTTTCTCCTTCTGAACCAAATAACGCTCGGATACTGAGCAGATTTCCATAATTATTCCCATAGCGATAGCGGAGAAAACCGAGGGCATCAAGGGAGGTGTCTGTCACAGAAGGGGATTGATCTCCTCGGTAATCGTATTGACGCCAGACGTTGGTATTCAAATCACGCCAAAAAGCAGCCAGGTTCAGCTCCCAAGATCCAACCCCTTGATTCCGATAATACCCCAATCCGCCCAGACTATGGGTACGGGCATTATTGTAAATGTGGTTAATATCCAAAGATCGTCCTGCAGGTAAAACAATGTAGGCATAGCGGCCGATAAAACGATTGGTTGCCGAATGAGGGGCGTTAGGGTTCTCCAAAACTCCTATCCATTCCGGATCACCCACGAAGAAGTTGCTGAGGATCAGGTTTTGTCCGTTGGTCTGGATCACAATCGGCTGCCCCATGGCGTCCAGAACCGGTTGCCAACCGTTGGTTTCAAATCGGCCGTTTCGATTGAGATCCAAGTAAAAACGGAAGTCCAAAGGGGCATTCGGATTTTCGTTGGTTTTTACGTAAACTGGAGGGCGCGGATCGAGCTGAAGATTGGCGATAACCTGTAATCGTTGTTGTTCATTGAGAGGGGTTCTAGAACCTTGAACAAAATCATAATTTACATTGGTCGGATTGACGGTGCCTACAGGTTGGCGGGGATCAAATCCTTCCGGATTGATATAATTTGTAGAAACCATGATATCATAGCCGAACGGATCGAGAAGCCGTGTGCTTTGGGCAAGAATTTCTGCCTCAGCA
>CAZBKV010000227.1:0-4876 GCA_964492575.1 uncultured Verrucomicrobiota bacterium
GCCGAATTTGGCGGAGGTGGTACTGGACGATTTAACGGAGTGTTCGGTTTGAGGAGGGTGACGGTGACCTTGGAAGGTGGCTTTCCAGAAGAATTAGAATCGGATGCGTAAGACGGCTTTGATGGAGAGGCGGGTATTGGTGCTGTGGAACTGCCAATTGTCGGCGAGGTAGTTTTGATCCCACACTAGGAAGAGATCGTTTCCGGGGCGGAAGGTCCAACGGATGCGGCTGCTGATCCCGAAGTTTTGGGAAAGGTTGTCGTATTGGATGAGGGTATTCCAGGAAAGGTCCGGAGTTGCAGCGAGGATCATGCGCATCACGGCGAGGTGGACGTCGAATTTTCCGTAGGGCATGTCGATTTCGCGGAGGCTGTAGGAGGGAAGGAAGGTGACAAATCGATTGGGTCGGAAGGCGAGTTCGACCTTGTATTTCCGTTGGGTTCCATCGTAGTAGTTCCCGATGGAATATTCCAACTCGGCAGCGAGGGGGCGGGCTTCGCTGGTTTCGATTTTGATTGCTAAGGAGTCGTTGAGGTAATCCCCGGCCGGAATTTCGGCTCGATCGGCCATGGAAAAGGGTTGATCCACTACGTCGCGGTCGTAGTTGTAGGAGATAAACAAACGGTCCCGTTTGGGGGTGGAGAACCAGAGGTAGGGGAGATCGTGGTGTTCTTCGACGAGGCGGTTATCCAGGTCCGTGATCCATTCGGTTCGAACCCCGGCGCCGTAGTCCCGGACGATTTTTCCGTTCGGGTGCCAGACATAATGAAAACTTTGGTAGTAAGAGCGGATGCCGCAGCGGCGAACGAAGCCTAAGGCCGGGTCAAAGTCTTCCCCGATATGACGAAAGATGAAATGGGTATCGAAGGGATCGTTTGGGAAGTCGATGTCGACGGAGCCGGCGACATCCCCGCCGTCAGCTTGATCGGTATAAGTGCCCATCAGCCACAGGTGGGTTATAAGTTGTTTCTCAGGGAGGATAGAAGGATTGTTGTAATTGAAGTCTACGCCACCCAGGTAGGCCTGACCTGGACCTCGAGGTTCTCCGTAGGTCCATAGAACTCCCAGATCCGACATGTCGCTGATCGAGTGCGAGATCCGGCCGACCATCAGATGCTCTACGCCGCTTTGTTGGTAGCCTTCTTCGGTGACGTAGAGGAGGCCGATGCGGGTACTATCTAATCGGCCGGTCAACCGTCCCCCGGCATAGATATCCAGCTGACGGCCTTCTGGATCCAATCCGATCCGCCGGGAGTAATATGGATTGATCGGATAAGCTCGAAGTCCTCCAAAGTTGAAAAGCGAGGCATCCTGCAGGAAGAAATCCCGTTTTTCCGGGAAGAAGGTAGGGAAGCGGGTGAGGTTGATGATCCGGTCATCCACCTCCGCTTCTGCAAAATCGGTGTAAAAGGTGGCGTTGGCTTTTAGGAACGGGGTGATGTGGTAGGTAATGTCCAAACTTGGCCGTACTTCCCAATCCCAGGAGGTATGTTCTTTGTCCGTAAAGTTCAAGGCCAGTGACGGTTTGAATTCCCATCCTTTCCCTTGGTGGATGTTTTGGATGCCGACCAGTTTTCCGGCATCCGGCAGAGAGCTCACTCGCTTGGCTCGCGAGATGCAGGTCCATCGAACCGTTTCTTGTTTCCGCCGAATGATGCGTTCCGCGTTCAATCCCCACATGCCTTGTTGCTCTCCAAAGGAAAGGCTCTTGAACGGAATCACCACCTCTGCACACCACCCTTTTTTGTCGATCCGGGCTTTCACGTCCCAAACCCCGTCCCACAGCGGATTGTGTTCTTCAAAATTCTGGATCAATCCTTCGCTTCGAGCCCCGGCCGGATTGAACCGAAAGAAATACCCTTCCCGTTGCTGATTAAAGGTATCTAACACGATTTCGAACGTATCATCCGAGGCGAAGAAGTCGTCATGCCGGAGACTTTTGGCCAGAATTTTCTGGGGTTCTTTGTCCCAGCAGCGGACGCCGAAATAGATGTGATCCCGATCATAAAGGATTCGTAATTCGGTTCGTTCAGTTGGTGGCGCCCCTTGGTGAGGGCGGACCTGGACGAAGTTCGTGATGACCGCTGCATATGCCCAGCAGGGATCATCGAGCCGGCCGTCAATCTTTGGGGGCTGAGTGGTTAAGGGAACATGCACGATCGGCTTCGGAGAAGTATCTGCTTCTGTGGCTGCCAAGAGAGAGATCCCGTTGACCATCCCCAACAGACAGATGAGGCAGAGGATGGGAGCACACTGATGGGTTAGAATGGGGAAAACAGAAGCTGCCGCCGGCTGATGGGTGCCGGGGCAAATTCTTTCTGCTTGGTTGTTGGCTTGGTTTTCCACAACCGTTGTTCGCTATCGTCTCCGAAATTCCGGAATTGAGCCTTACTGAACGTTTTCTCTGGACCCTTTCAGACGTCAGGAACGGAGAAGTTCTTCATCTTGTGGATCCAATTCGGCCGGCAGGAAGTCGGATTTGAGAGGGACTCCTACCAGGTCATAATCGGAGGCGCCAAGGATTTTCACCGGGACAAATTGGCCTGGCGGAAGTTTGTCCAGGAGATAGACCCGACCGTCAACCTCGGGGGCATCGGCTGTGGATCGGGAGACAGTCACAGAGGAAGGATCGACTTGAATCCAGGGACGGTGGCGACCGCGTTGAGGTTGTTCTCTTCGAAACATTTGAACCTGACGTTTCCATACGGCCGGCTCTACCGGTCCTTCTGTCAGGACCCATATGGTTTGCCCGATCATGCGTTGATTCCGTTCTGCTGAAATCCGGCGTTGCCGTCGGAGCAATTCCCGTTGCCGAAGACGACGAGCTTTGGGAGGGACCTGATCTTCCATCCGAGCGGCCAATGTCCCTTCTTCCTCGGAATAAGCAAAGACACCGACTCGATCGAACCGTTGTTCTTCAACGAACCGAATCAATTCGGCAAACATCGCCTCTGTCTCTCCCGGGAACCCGACGATGAACGTGGTACGCAGGGTTAGGTTAGGGATTCTCTGACGGAGCTTCAGAAGGAGTTTTCGGATCTGTTCCGGCGAGGTCTGTCGGCGCATCCGTTCTAACATGACCGGATGGATATGTTGGAGGGGAAGATCCACGTAAGGGACGAGTTTGGAACATCGGGCAAAGACCTCGATGAGGTCATCGGTCCAGTGAGCCGGGTGCGTATAAAGCACTCGGATCCAGAACTCTCCTTCCAGCTGATCCAGCACCTCTAACAGACGAGCCAGGGAGATTTCCCCGGTGTCGGGAGAGGATTTTCTTCCCTTTTGCGAGCCGGTTCGAAGGAAATCCCGACCGTAGTAGGTGCAATCCTGGCTGATCAGATTGATTTCTTTTACGCCGCGGGCGACCAGGGTTTGGACTTCTTGGACGATGTCTTCTATGGGACGACTCCGGTAGGGCCCTCGAATTTGAGGGATTACACAAAACGAACAGGGATGATTACATCCCTCGGCGATTTTGACATAAGCGTAGTGGGGCGGCGTCAGGAGAAGCCGCGGAGCGGAGGCATCCGGGATATATCGCGATCGGGGGTGGACATGAATGGCAGGGGGAGGTTCCAGAACGGATTCCGGTAGGGTTTCTCTTCGGGACAAGCCGGACGAGGAAAAAGTTCTCTGGAGGAGCCGACGATGTTGGAGCCGTCTGTTTCGGATCTTCCGGGCTTCCTCCACCCAGCGATCGATTTCCGGGACTTCGTCCAGACCGAGAAACAAATCTACCTCAGGTAGCAAGGGGAGGAGTCGTTCTTTGTAGCGTTGGGTCAAACATCCGGCGACAATAATGGCCTGATCCGGTCGATTGGCTTCCCGCCATTGCGTTAGCTCGAGGATTGTATCTACGCTTTCCTGTTGGGCCACGTCGATGAAGGCGCAGGTATTGATAATCAACACATCCGCCTGCTTTGGATCCGAGGTGACCGCCCAGCCTGTGCGCCCTAGAACCCCCAGCATGATTTCCGAATCCACCAGGTTCTTGGCGCATCCGAGAGAGACGATTCCCACCGTCCGCGGAGGAGTGGAGGAGGTTTTGGATCGGGAGGAACGATGCATCGGCAAAGAAAGGAGGGTTATGGACGAGCAAGATGGTTCGTAGAATTTGTCTCCGGGGCAGGCAAGCGGAGCCCTTCCCATCCGTCTATCGGTTGATAAATCGCTTCCGGAACCTTTGCAAAGGGATCTGGGTTTTGATTCGGTCCCCAGATCCGCATTGCGACAAACGCTGCAACTCCTAAGCCCAAACCCACAAAAATCGGGACGGCCCGTTCCCAGGGAATCGAAACCGAAGGCCCCCTCCATTCTACGCCGGTGGCCGAAGAGGAGACCGCTGTGCTACCGGCACCACCGGCCGGTTTCGTCTCCCATCCCATCTCTTTGGCCAGTTGTTCCAGCAGCGGCTTCTCATTCATCTTTAACGTACGGGCATAGGACCGGATAAAGCCCCGGATGTAGATCGGCGCACCTAGAACTTCATAACGGCCTTCTTCAATGGCCTGAACGTAGTCGGTGCGCATGTGGGTGACCTCGGCAATCCGCTTGCGTGAGAGCCGCTGGCGCTCCCGCTCCGCTTTGAGTTGTTCACCTACGGTCGGCATTTTTCCAAAAGCTTACGGAGAACCCGGCCAAAGAGCAACTGGTTCCCACACACAATCTTTCCGGTTTCGGAGAAACTGGTCGGTTGACGTCGTCCTTTCCTCAACGCACTATGCTTGCAGAAACGAAAAGAGAAATCAGTTAAAAAGAAACCAACCGAAATCCTGGCTTATGACATTAGACGAGCTGTATCGAGAGATTCGGAATGAACGAAAGGCCAAGTTGGCCCTGGTGGTGCTGGACGGCCTGGGCGACATCGCTTTGCCGG
>CAZBKV010000228.1:0-4868 GCA_964492575.1 uncultured Verrucomicrobiota bacterium
TCATGAACTTGCTGAGGCCCAAAGACAGCTGACCGAGGCTCAAAGACGGACCGAACAACGGCTGAATGAACTGGTGGAAGCCCAAAGACGGACCGAGCAACGGGTCAGGGAGCTGGCAGAGGCTCAGAAGGGGTCCGAAGAAAGACTAACAAAGCTAGAAAAATCCGTTGCAGAACTAACAGAAGCTCAAAAGCAGACCGAACAGCGGCTGAATGAACTGGCTGAAGCTCAAAAGCAGACCGAACAGCGGCTGAATGAACTGGCTGAAGCTCAGAAGCGGACCGAGGAAGAGTTGCGGAAGTTGGCGATAGATCAGAAGCGGACGCGGGAAGAGTTGGGCGGACTGACGCATACGGTGGGATACGTGTTGGAGGATCGGGCGTATATGGGGTTGCCACGGCTGTTGCGGAAGGACTTTGGCGTAAAGGTGGAGGGACTGAAGAGGGATTTTGGACCAGGAAAATGGGAAGAGATCAATCTAGTGGGGAAAGGGTTGAAAGACCATCGCTCCATTTGGATTCTGGGCGAATGCAAGGCCCAGTTGAAGAAACGGGATGTGGATCAGTTTTTGAAGAAGCTTTCGCGGATGGAAGAGGCTTTCCCTGGGGAAAAGATTTTGGTGGCGGTGACCTATCAGACCTCACCTCAGGTTCAAGAATACGCAAAGAGCAAAGGAATCCACCTTTACTTCTCGTATCAACTAGGAGTCATTTAAACGCTTTCCCTGTATAATAATGCATACGGAGGGATAAAAGGAAATAGTCTGTGAGAGAAGAGAGCAAGGTATAAGGTGTCGACCGACTATTTATTGATCTTTTGGTTTTTAACCTATCTAAAATCCTGAATGTTTCGGGATCCAGAAGGTCCACAAAGAAGGCCTGTGGAAAGGTTGTCTTGAGCCAGGTGGACTTTCCGGTTCCCTTGGGACCGAAAAGGAAGAAGTCCTGCGCAGGTTTCTTGAAAAATCTCCTTACCAATGCCATTTTGCCATCCTTTTTGGCATCTAGGATGCTATTTTGGAAGAGAAACCCAAGATTTTTGTCCAGTTAACATCAAGATTTTGGGCTTCTGTCTGAGGAGAAGATCAGATAACTGATTGAGGACTTCCAAAGTACCGGCTAGTTCTTGCCCAAAAGACCAATCAGGTTTATCGTAAAGTGGGTTGTGAGTGATAACTTTAAAGTCATTGTGAATCCGTGACTTGAGGGAGAACCATCGACAAGGCAAGGAAAAGTCACCGTCAAAGATTGGGTTGAATTTCTTGCCCAAAAGTTGCGATCCTAGATTCTAAAGACATGGACCCCCCAGGAGGAGATAATGGAAGCGGAAAGGAAACTTAAGTTAATTGAAGAAATCAAACAAATAGAAAGAGAATATTATTTGAAAAAGAGCAAACTTGCTTCCATGGAAGCCATGGAATATGGGGGCAAGGCCTTCCCTTCTGTAAGTGGAGAGGAGATAGATATCGAAGGGTGGAAGAAGGCTATGTTAGAGCTGATTCGCCAGATCGGCCAAAGTTCTAGAGGGGGGAATAGCGTAGAGGAGATCCAAAAGGAGCGAGAAAGATGAGGCTTGTTGTTGACAGCAACGTCTTTGTCAGCAGTCTTGATCCCAAAGACGTATTTCATAAGGAGTGCTACCCTATTCTAGAGAAAATTTTAACTTTTGAAATAGAAGCCTTATGTCCTACGCTTGTATTAGTTGAAGTTGTTTGTGCACTTCGGCGTAGAACGAACTCCGAAAGCCTTGCAATTGCAGTATATAAAAATTTATCCCAACTACCTCCTATTAATTGGTTGGAGTGGAGATAAATCTTGAAGTAGCTCAACGAGCCTCTATGTTAGGAGCCCAAATTGGCCTAAGAGGTGGAGATGCGATTATTCTTCAAGTAGCCGAACAGTATGGAATTCCCCTCGTGACGAAAGATAAAGAAATCAAACAAAAGGCTCCCAAAGGAATTTTGGTCTATGAACCTTTGGAGGTGTTCTAGAAAACGTCACGAATCTCCCCTTGATGGAAGAGGAGACCAAGGCTAGGAAAAAGGTAACAGATAGCTATTCTCATTGTCTTGAATTTGGAGACAAATCAAAACCGGATCTGCTGCCGGTCGTTTCTCTCCTTCCCCTTTTCAACCCCCCGGTTCCCAAGTAACGTTTCTGTGCTGTGCGACCGACACTTTACGATTATCTAGTTAAAGACGACGATTGGTCGAACGAGGCGCTCCTGGACAAGTTCCTCGATTACGTCCAGGAGATCGGGCTAGAGTTGTATCCGTCCCAGGAAGCAGCCATCCTAGAGCTTTTTGATGAGAAAAACGTTATCCTCAATACCCCGACCGGTTCGGGGAAGTCCCTCGTCGCCATGGCCCTTCTCTTCAAGTCCCTGGCTCAGGGCCGCCGCGCCGTCTATACCTGCCCGATCAAAGCCCTTGTCAACGAAAAATGGATGAGCCTTTGCCGAGAGTTCGGTCCGGACAACGTCGGCCTGAGTACCGGTGACGCCACGGTCAACCGCGATGCCCCAATCCTCTGTTGCACGGCCGAAATCCTGGCCAACATCGCCCTTCGGGAAGGGGAAAAGTGCTCGTTCCGGGAAGTGGTGATCGACGAATTTCACTGGTATTCCGATCCGGATCGCGGGGTGGCCTGGCAAGTGCCGCTTCTGACCCTTCCGCAGGCACGGTTTCTCCTGATGTCCGCCACCCTCGGCGATACGTTGTTTTTCGAGAAGGAACTGACGAACCTGACCGGTCGCCCCACGGTCACCGTTCGTTCCACCGAACGACCAGTCCCACTGGAGTACGAGTACTCCGAAATTCCACTGGCCCGGACCGTCCAGCGTCTGGTCGAACAGGATCGTTGCCCGGCCTACATCGTCCATTTCACCCAAGCCGAAGCGGCCGAGAACGCCCAGAACTTCATGAGCATCCCACTCTGTTCGAAGGAAGAACGGGAGGCGATCGACGAATTCATCCGTGACTACCGATTCGACACCCCATACGGTCCGCAACTCCGGAAATGGCTGAAGCACGGGATCGGCCTGCATCATGCCGGCCTGCTGCCGAAGTATCGCATTCTGGTGGAACAACTGGCCCAACGTGGTCTGCTGAAAATTATCTGCGGAACCGACACCCTTGGCGTCGGGATCAACATTCCCATCCGCACAGTCGTTTTCACCCGGCTATGCAAATACGATGGTCGTCGCACCGGCATCCTTAGTGTCCGGGACTTTCTGCAGATCAGCGGCCGGGCCGGCCGAAAAGGGTTCGATGACAAAGGTTGGGTCATCGTCCAGGCCCCCGAACACGTGATTGAAAACCTGATGCTGGAAGAAAAGGCCAAGAAGACCGGTCGTAAATTCGTCAAACGCAAACCTCCAACCAAAAACTTCGTCAACTGGGATCGAAAGACCTTCGAGCGTCTGGTTCGTTCCAACCCCGAGCCCCTTCGTTCCCAATTCCAGGTCACTCACGGCATGCTCCTGCACGTATTGAGCCGAGAGGGCGATGGTTGCCGAGCGATGCGTGAGATCATCCGCCGGAGCCACGAAACCCCCGCGGCCAAAAAGCGTCATTTCCGCAGGGCCTGGCAACTGTTTCGATCCCTCCTGGACAAAGGGATTGTGGAAATCATTCCCAAAGACCAACGAGACGGCTCCGGCCGGAAGGTCCGGGTCAACGTCGAGCTCCAGGAGGACTTCTCCATGGATCAAACCCTCTCCTTGTATCTCATCGAAACGATCCAGCTCCTCGACCGTGAAGATCCGGAGTATCCGCTGAACGTCCTGACCCTGGTGGAATCGATCCTGGAAGATCCGGAACCGATCCTTCGCCGCCAGCTCGAAAAACTCAAGGCCCAGGTCATTGCCGAAATGAAAGCCCAGGGCGCAACCTACCTGGAACGAATGCAAGAGCTGGACAAACTGGAGCATCCCAAACCGCTGCGGGATTTCATCTACTCTACCTTCAATGCCTTTGCGGATCGGCATCCGTGGGTAGGCCAAGAAAACATCCGGCCTAAATCGATCGCCCGCGAGATGTACGAGGGGTATTGGTCTTTCGAGGACTACGTCCGCTACTACGGCATCGAGCGGATCGAAGGTCTCCTTCTGCGTCACCTGAACAACGTCCATAAGGTCCTTTGCCAGACCGTGCCGGAGACGGCTAAGACACCGGAGGTTAAGGAGATGGAACTTTATTTCCGGCTTATGATTCGCAAGGTCGATTCGAGCCTGCTGGAAGAGTGGGAACGGCTCAAAGATCCGCGGTACCGACCGCGTGCTCCGGAAGCACGGGCTCAGATCAAGATTCCCGAATTCGAAGAAATGGCAGCCGACATTACCCGCAATCGTCGAGCCTTCCGATCCCTGGTCCGATCGCGGATCTTCGACTTCCTTCGGGCCTTATCCCAGAGCCGGTGGGATGCAGCGTTGGAGATGCTCGATGTACGGACCGATGCGGATGGAACCGAATGGACCTCGGATCGTTTGGCCACGTTGGTGGAAGAATACCGTCAGGAAAACGAACGAATTATGCTCGATCCGGCTGCCCGCAACGAACGGAACACGCATGTGGAGGAGACCGAAGGCGGTCGGATCTGGATCGTTGACCAAATGCTGGTCAGTCCGGAAGACGTGACCGACTGGGCGGCAACATTCCGCATCGATCTGCCGCAGTCCCGCAAGGCCCGCAAGCCGGTCCTTCAGCTCTTACGCCTTGGCCGCGTCGATCTCTACTCGCGGGTGGTGTGAGGAACAGTGGGATCAATTTGGCTTATTTTCGCCCAAAAGGTAATTGGGATCCCTCCAATTTCTGTCCTTCAAGGGCGGGGGTAAGGAAGGGAAAGCGGAAGGCAGAGCAGCCTGTCCTC
>CAZBKV010000229.1:0-3657 GCA_964492575.1 uncultured Verrucomicrobiota bacterium
GGCATATATTGATGTATCTTCATATTCGTGGGGAATACTTGGGTGGTGTAATATTTTTGCTGAGCGTGAACTTGAAAAAGAATGGAAGAAAGAGGGGATATGTGTTATTTATACAGGAAAGTGGAAAGTAAGAATGAGTGATATATTATCGCATCTTAAGGATGAAAATCTTTATAAATATGTATATATAGGCCATGGAGTTTGCGGTCAACTTACAGGGATTAAAGATCAAAGGAATCTACCCCAAAACCAGGAAATTTTACGAGGTGTTTTGGCTGCCTGGCAATATACACATCATGGGATTGCTGATATGAGATTGATAGCATGTGAAAGTGGTGCAGATATCGAACGATGGCGAACAAACGTCTCCCATAACGGTTGGTTAACTGTAACTAAAGGAGATGAAAAATTGCAATGGTGGGATTATTTTCAGGAAGAAACATTTATTCGAGTACATGGTACACGATAAAAATTATAGAAAAAAGAAGAATCATGAAAGAGAAAAAACAGATGGTTAAACGCTACAAGGTTTCCAAGACATGGGTGTGTGTTGTTGTTTTTGGTGTTATAATCCCCTTTTTGTGTTTACTAGTTCTTAGATATTGTGATTTCTTGTTTTATCCAAATAGGTGTCGTGATTTAAACGCTTTTAGAAAGTATATAAAATATAATTCGATAATAGATGCGGCAGGGGTTGTTTATGTAATATGGTTGCTTGTGCTTGTAGTTATACTTATACTATGGGTGCTATGGCATAAGAGGAGGCGTGCGAACATGGAGTATATGGAGAATATGAAAGGAAAATGAAAAATTAAAGTTGTATGAAATTTTTGAACGGCGAAAACCGTTTAATCCGCATGACCACCCGTTCCGACGTCCCTGGGCCGCATTATCAACTCACCTTCCAATACGATCGGATGGGCCGCCGAAACCGGAAAATTGTTGTAGACACTGACACCGGCCAAACGATTTCCATAGAGCTTATCCAAAAATTGGCTGGGTGGTTTGAATGGAAGACTTCCTAGGAGAGAAGAAACGTCGGATTGAGGGTATGACCGCAACGGGTTGGGGATGAAGGAAGGGATTTGTTGCGGTGGCTTAAGGACGAGCTTTTCCAATGGGATTCGATAGGTCATAGGTAGGGCGCGCTGTCCTCAGCGCGCCGGGGGAAAGGGGAAATGAAATTTTATGCGGCGGTTTGGGGACAAACCGCCCTACCTTTTCTTGGTATTCGAAAGCCATGTTGCAGTAGGGTGCGATGTACCCATCGCGCCGAGATAAGAGAGATGGACGGATGTTCTTTTTCGGACAAGCTTTTAGGAAAAACATCCTGCCCTTGCTTGCGTAGTTTATGCTATACTGAACTTTATTCGATCCGAAGTAAGCTTAGGAGGAAAGATTATGAGGGAACGAGGTTTTAGTTTCTCTTTTCCTTCGTGGTTTGTGGGATATCTTCAACTCCCGCCGCGGGTATATCCGACGGTGGAAGAACGCATGCGGTTTGTCATTCACCTGGCTCAACGCAATATTCGGGAGAAAACCGGGGGGCCGTTTGGTGCGGCGGTGTTTGATGGCCAAGGGAGATTGATTGCGCCGGGGGTCAATTTGGTTCCATGGGCTCAATGTTCGGTGCTTCATGCGGAGATGGTTGCATTGATGTTGGCTCAGCAACGAGTAGGTCGATTTGATTTAAGTGGGGGAGGGCGATGGTTTTATGAATTGGTGACTTCGAGTGAGCCTTGTGCGATGTGTTTTGGGGCTTTGCCGTGGGCAGGGATTTCCCGGTTGGTTTGTGGGGCACGGGATGAAGATGCGCGTCGGATTGGATTTGATGAGGGGCCGAAGTTAGCCGACTGGGTTTCTCCACTGGAACAGCGAGGCATTCGTGTTATCCGGGATGTACTTCGGGGGGAAGCTCGGGCCGTACTAGAAGAATATGTAGCTACAGGGGGGCTGATTTACAATGCGCGTCGAAAAGAAGGGGAGGCGTGAGTCAGAAAGATTGCCGTCTTATGGTGGTAGTGGCATAGGATTGGGAAGTCTATGGGAAAGGGAACACGATTCTCGTTTCCTTTAAAGGTGGCTTCTGGAAAGTGAACTTGCCTGTCATTCGGAATTTGTTCCACAATCCTTCCGGTTGAAAACAATCCATAGAAGAGGAAAGAGATGATGCGGATTTGTAGGCGATCGTTCTTGAAGCGGACGGCTGCGGTGGTGGCTGGATGGTGTGGGATTCAAGTGGTTCCTGCCCGGATCTTGGGGGCTGAAGCCCCGAGCCGCCAGATCCATGTAGGAGTGATTGGGGTAGGAGGACGCGGCAATGCCGATTTGAACGCTGCGATGCATCAGCCTGGGGTCAAGATTGTGGCGGTGGCGGATCCGTTCCAGTCCCGTCGGGAAAGAACGGCTGCGCGGGTCAATCGGTACTATCGAGACAAAGTCTGTAGGCCGTATCGGGATCTTCGGGAGTTGATTCGTCGGGAGGATATTGATGCGATTATCATTGCGACTCCGGACCACTGGCATGTTCCGGCGGCTTTGATGGCGATTCGGGCCGGGAAGGATGTGTATGTGGAAAAGCCGTTGGGATTGAGTTTGGAGGAAGATTTTACCCTGCGTCGAGAGGTTCAGCGTCTGGGTCGGATCTTTCAGTATGGGACTCAGCAACGGTCGATGGCGCATATTCGATTTGGTTGTGAGCTGGTTCGAAACGGTCGGTTAGGAAAGATTCAGAAGGTGGAAGTGACGGCACCTAGTTATGGCTATGAGGGAGGTTCGCTGGTTCCGATTCCTGTGCCGAAGGATTTGGATTATGACCTGTGGCTTGGGCCGGCTCCGTGGCGTCCTTATACGAAAGATCGCTGCACGTGCTGGGGGGCTTATTGGTGCTCGGATAATGCGCATGGGTTCATCGGTGGTTGGGGGGCGCATCCTCTGACTGATATGGTTTGGGCCTTGGGAGACGATCCGGCAACCTCTATCCCGGTAGAGTACGAGGGATACGGGAAATTCGGGACCGGTCTGTTTGACGCCCCCTATTATTGGAACATTCGCGGCCGATTCGCCAATGGGGTTCCGTTCCATTTTACCCCTGGGCCGGACTGCGTGCATATCGTGGGAGACAGAGGGCAAGTCTGGATTCGACGAAGCGGTTTGCGGACCGATCCTCCTTCCCTGAAGCAGGAGCGGATCGGACCGGAGGAGATTCATCTTTACGAAAGCCCGCATCATATGGGGAATTTCCTGGAATGTGTTCGGACTCGTCGTCAGACCGTGGCCCCGATTGAGGTTGCGGTGATGTCGGATACGATTACGCAATTGAGCATGATCGCCATTTGGACCGGACGGAAGATTCGATGGGATCCGGTACAGGAACGGATCTTAGGGGATCCTCAAGCGGAGCAACTGCGCACCCGGCCCCATCGTCCCCCGTGGGGGTTAGAGGTGGAGGCATAGAGAAGAGGGATTTCGACAAATCTATGGATAGAAAGGTTTCGAAACGGAGGGCACTCAGATGAAACGACGGATGATTCGGTTTGCATGGATCGGGTTGTTGGTCGAAGGACTTGGCATAAGTCCATGGGGATGGTCTGCCGAGGTTTCCTTGCCACCGCAGTGGCGGCAGGCGTTGCATTATCGGTGGGATCAACCTAAGGA
>CAZBKV010000229.1:3701-4853 GCA_964492575.1 uncultured Verrucomicrobiota bacterium
TTGCTTCGGTTGGAGGCGGAGGTCCGATCGGCTCCACCGAGCCAGCGGGGGATGATGGAGCAGCGGTTGTTAGCTTTGATTCAATCCCCGGAGGCTACGTTGCCTTGCCGAAAATGGGCCTGTCGTGTGCTGCAACGGGTCGCTTCGGCTGCGTCGGTTCCGGTCTTAGAGCCGTTGTTGGTAGATCCGGATTTGAGTCTGGAAGCTCGCTGGGCGCTGCAGGGGGTTCCTGGGCCGGAGGTCGATACGGCTTTCCGGCGGGCTTTATCGCGGGCACAAGGACGGATCGCGGTAGGGCTACTGGAATCGATTGCCTCTCGGGGCAGCGACCGAAAGGCGGTGCCGGTGATTCTTCCTTTGCTTCAAAGCCAGGATTCGGAAGTGGTCCGGGCTGCGATGCATACGCTGGCCCGACTGGGAGGCGCTCAGGCCTGGGAAGCTTTGCAGAAAGTGCGGCCGCAAAGCACGCTCCGTTGTGTCTGGGAGCGGACTTTGATCGAATGCGCTCAACGATCGGTCGATTTAGCGAAGACCCGGCCGAAACAAGGCGTTCCACTGGTGCAAGTTCTTCCTGTGATTGAACAGCTGGCGCGATCCGGGCGTTGTCCCCAGGCGCGGGTGGCGGCGTTTGGTTGTCTTTGTGGATGGGCTCCGGCGGCTGCAAGAGAGGTGTTGGCCACGCATCTGCGGACCGAGCCGGAACGCTGGGCAGCGGTATGGATGCAAACGGCCGTGGTCCATCAATTGCCGGGACTTCTTCCTATTGTGCAAAAGGATTGGGATCGTTTTCCTCCTCGAGTGAAGATGGCCTTTTTGGAGCGGGTTCAGAATCGGAACAGCCTTCCGATTGTTCTTCGATCGCTTCAAGATTCGAACGCAAAGGTACAGATCGCCGGTTTGCGAGCCGTGGTTCGGGTGGGGGGAAAGGAGCAGGTGCCGATTTTGCTCCAGGTAGCCTCTCAATCTTCCGGAGCGGTTCAACAGACGGCCCGTTGGGCTCTGGCCCGTTTATCAGATCCGCAGGTGGATCCTTTGTTGGTAAAGATGCTGTCCCAGGGATCGGAAGCCGTTCAGCCGGAGGTCATTCGGGCTTGTCAGAACCGCGGGGTGATTCGTGCGGTGCCGTTGTTGTTTCAAAAGGTGCGTCAGGGG
>CAZBKV010000230.1:0-4843 GCA_964492575.1 uncultured Verrucomicrobiota bacterium
GCCCTACCTTGCCTTAGCATTCGAAAGCCATGTTGCGGTAGGATGCGTTTCCTCAGCGCGCCGAGATAAGAAAAATGGACCGATGCCTTTTTCGGACAGGTTCTACGAACCATTCTCTTTATCTTTGTGCTGCAGACTGTGAAATTACTCATGCGGTCAATATTCGTATTTATAAGTGTGAAGGGGGAGTTTTTTCATTTCTGATTCGCGACTCTTATAACATTGTAATTTATAGCTCAGGGGTTATGCGAACCCCCCGGTGTGGAAAGGTCTAGGTGGATATGTCCAAACTTATGGCTGGGGGTCACGATCTTCTACCTGCAAATTTTAATGCACAAAGTGCCATGAAGGGGTCCGAATGGAGAACCGATGCTACGTGAGGTGTTGATCGGTCATCCGCCGGTCGAAGTTCTTTGGTCTGAGAATATTTCGCTTTACAAACGAGAGGAAATTGAGGATTGAGTATTTTGGGGTTCTTAATCGATGTTTCGTGGGGTATGAAACAAGGCGAGGATATTCTCTGGGGGAACATCTGCCTGAATATTATGGACAGGATTTAGAACATATCCACTGTTTCGGCCGAGTTGGAGGATTCGGATTCGGGTTTGCCGTCGTACTTCTTCCGGAGTCGCATAGGGGAGAAGGGACTGTGTATCGATTCCACCCCAAAATGCGATTTTGTTGCCGAACTCCTTTTTCAAACGAACCGGATCCATCCCTTTGGCAGAAACTTGCACTGGGTTAAGCACATCGACCCCGATTTCTATCAAATCTGGTATCAATTCAAAGACTGCGCCACAGGTATGATAAAAAATAAAAGCATTTGTCCGCTTCCGGATAAAGCGAATTAATTCCGCCTGTCTGGGTTTGATGTATTTACGATACATTTCTGGAGAGAGCAAAAGCCCTTCCTGATGTCCTAGATCGTCACTAAGCTGAAGAACCTGAATCCAATCTCCGATGGCCCCTAAGTAATGATCCAAAAAGGAGAGATTCCATTCCAACAGTTTGTCCATCAGGGCGCAAGCAAAATCTGGGTTGAGAATAAGATCGGAGAAAAATTGCATAAATCCACGCAAATACCAAGCTCGTTCAAAAATGGAGGCGTTACCCCAGGCTACAAGGGCATAATCTGTGTTTTCATAGAGCCAGCGGGCTCTTTCTCGCAACCCTCGGGTCAGACCAGGGTCATCTGGAGCCGGCCAAGGATATTTGTCCAAATCCTCCTTTGAGCTATGAGCAAGAGGATGTTTTACCATATCGAAATAAAGCCCCTGATCTCGGGCCATAAACATTTCGATCCCCCACTCATCAACATATGAAAACCCCTGCTCTTCTTCTCGTATTTCGCATTTCCATTCATCTCGGGGACCAGGAAAAAGATATCGCGTGTCGATTTTGAGAATTTGAAGGACTTCTTCACTCGGAATCACCAGCTGTTGTTTCCGGTCGAAAACGGGTGGATCCTCTTCCAATCCTAAGTAATGGATCAACTTTTGATAAGCTCGTTTGGTGATTCCCGTGACGATTCCACCTAGGTCGGCAGGGACTTGATCTACCGGTTCATGGCGTAACGATCGGATCAGCCGCTCGCGTGGGGAAAGACTGTCTTTGTTCCGTTTTGGATTTTCTTTTGTCATGGATCATCAACGTAGAGGAGGCTTTTTCCCTTCTGTTGAGCTAAGAAAGTGTTGGCGATAAACGTCTTGTTTAGAAAAAGTTGAAAGACTTGGTCGGGCGTGTTGTCCCCAGTTGCTGAAGAGAAAAGAAACAGTTGGGGCGGCGGCTTGAGTGCAAGTCGCCGTAGCTTATTTATCCTTTCTTTCCTCTTTATCACTTCTCTCTCAGGACGAAGTTTGATGGATGTCTTCTTTTTTGTTTTCGGTTTTTGTTTTTGTTGAACCCAATTCTAGCCGGCTGCTAGAGAATCGAAAGAGGGATTTTTGGGGGAGAGGGACCTTTCCTTTTTGTGATTCTTTATGAAATGGAATGGGGGTAAGATCCAAGCCGACACCCTCCCGGTCAAGATCGTCAAAGAGGAGGACGTGGTAGGGATGGGTATTTTGTCTTAAGGAATCCCTAGAGCTCGCTCGGAAAAAATCGAGCGGGGGGGTAGGAAGAACGCGATGGCGTTGATGCGCAACGGCGTAAGGGGGAGATCTATCGTTTGAGGGGGGTGGCTACACAGACTTTCGGGAGCGAAGCTGAGATTCGAACGCCGCTGTGATTGTACTCGTAAGAGCGTGGATGGGAAAGAAAAGGGAAACGAAGGATCCATTCGAGGCATCCTGTTCCTTCCCTGCCCTGAGAGCGACAAAAACCTTTGGCTACAGACAAGGGGGAGCGGATTTTTTCGTTTATCTTTTGGGCAAGGAAGTTAAAAATAAGGGAAGTGAAGGATGGGCGAGGTTGAATGAGAGGACCGGTAGCGGGGTTTTTCTCTCTGCGGGATAGCTATGGAGCAGAGAAACAAGGTGGTTCTAAGCCTTTCCATGAATAGGTCCTTAGGAGGATGAATGATTTTGTTGGATTGCCATAATTTTTTCTTGTCTTTTTGTACGGGGAATCTGAAAGGGGTCTTGCTGGAAGTGGCCAAATCGGTGGAAGGGGCCTGGACGCTTACTGGGCTGTTTGTGGATTTCTGGAAAGAGAGGAAGAACCATGCGATACGATCCACTACCCAAAGAACTGTACATTCGCAATCGGGCGAAGTTGGTTCGGTTGATGCAGCCGGGGTCGTTGGCGGTGGTTTTGGCTAATGAGCCGATGCCGACCAGTGCGGATGGCACGTTTCCGCTTCATCCGGATCCGGATTTGTTTTATCTGACCGGGATTGAGCAGGAGGAGACGATATTGCTGCTAGCGCCGGATGCCCCGGATCCGAAGCTGCGGGAGGTACTTTTTCTTCGGAAGAGCAATCCGGAGCTGGAGACGTGGGAGGGGCATAAGTTGACGCCGGAGGAAGCTCGGGCGCTGTCGGGCGTGCAGACGATTCGGTGGTTGGAGGAGTTTGAGACGGTTTTCCATCAGTTGATGTGTGTGACGGAGCATGTGTACCTGAATCTTAACGAGCATCGGCGGGCTAAGATTCAGGTAGAGACGCGGCAGCGACGGTTTGTGCGGTGGTGTCAGGAGCGGTATCCGCTGCATCATTATGTGCGTTTGGCGCCGTTGATGCATCGGTTACGGGTTCGGAAAGAGCCGGAGGAGTTGGAGCAAGTTCGGCGGGCGTGTGTGATTACGAAGGCGGGTTTTTTGCAGGCGTTGCGGAAGATTCGGCCTGGGATTCGAGAGATGGAGATTGAAGCGGAGTATGCGTATCAGTTTGTGCGGGCTGGGGCACGGTTTGCGTATCCGCCGATTATTGCGTCAGGGCCGAGGGCGTGTGTGTTGCATTACACGAAGAATGATGGGGTGTGTCAGGATGGGGAGTTGGTGTTGCTGGATGTAGGGGCGGCGTATGGGAATTACAATGCGGATTTGACGCGCACGGTACCTGTGAACGGACGGTTTACGCCGCGGCAACGGGAGGTGTATGAAGCGGTGTTACGGGTGCAACGGGCGATGATTCGGGCCACGGTGGTTGGGAAGACGTATCGGGAGTGGCAACGAGAGGCGGAGGCGTTGATCGCTGAGGAATTGGTTCGGCTGGGGCTGCTGCGTCCGGAGGAGGCGAAGGATCTGGAATCGGAGTCTCGGCCGTTGCGTCGGTATTTTATGCATGGGGTGGGGCATCCGCTTGGATTGGATGTGCATGATGTGGGGTTTTTGGAAGAGCCGTTTGCGCCGGGGTGGATTTTGACGGTGGAACCTGGGATTTACATTCGGGAGGAAGGGATTGGGGTTCGGTTGGAGAACGACGTACTTGTGACGGAGAATGGTCCGGTCGATTTGATGGCCGACATTCCGATTGAGCCGGAAGAGATTGAAGAATGGATGGCGACGAATCGGGAGGGTTGATCGGTCGTTTTGCTGGGGAAAAGCGACAAGGGAGTTTGGCGGGGCAGAGGGAAGATCATTTGGATGAGAAAAAGGAACCCGCGGCACAGGAGGCATATGCCGCGGGCCTGGAGGGCAGAGTGATGCAGAGGAGTGTGGGGGATTCCGACCTCTTAGCAGGAGGCCGGAAAGGCGTTTCCTGAGATTGCCCGCTGGGTAAAGACCAGGTGATCGTCCTCCAGGGTGACAAAGACCGGTTCGTTTGGATGGATTGTTCCTTTGATGATTTCCTCAGCCAATGGATCTTCGAGATAGCGTTCTACGGCACGACGCATCGGCCGCGCTCCGTACTGCGGATCGTATCCTTTATCGACGAGGAAGTTCTTGGCTTTCTCGTCCAAGATCAGCTCGATGTTCTTGCTCTTCAAGCGTCCGGACACCTTGGCGATTTCCAGATCGAGGATTTTCAGGAGATCCTCCCGATTCAACGGCCGGAAGACGATGACATCATCCAACCGGTTCAGGAATTCTGGGCGGAAGGTCTTCTTGGCTTCGTCCAGGATTTGTTCTCGGAGTTTTTCGTAGTCTACTTCGTCGGTGGCAGGAGTAAATCCGATCCGGCCTTGGGTTCGCAGGTATTGGGATCCGACGTTGGAGGTCATGAGGATGATAGTGTTGCGGAAACTGACCGTTCGGCCGAAGCTGTCGGTCAATTTGCCTTCCTCCAGGATCTGGAGGAGCATGTTCATGACTTCCGGATGGGCCTTTTCGACCTCATCGAACAGGACAACGCTGTAGGGACGACGTCGTACTGCTTCGGTGAGTTGGCCGCCCTCCTCGTAACCGACATATCCTGGAGGTGAGCCGATGAGGCGGGAGACGTTGAATTTCTCCATGTATTCGC
>CAZBKV010000231.1:0-1119 GCA_964492575.1 uncultured Verrucomicrobiota bacterium
GTGTGGCGGCGTTGATCGCTTCCCTGTCCATTTCTGGAGTTCCTGGGCTGAACGGGTTTGTCAGTAAGTGGGCCTTGTACATTGCCGGGATTGAAGGGTTTCCGGCAGCAAGCTGGTTGCCGGTGTGTACGGCGTTGGCGATTTTGACCGGTGCCGTGACCTTGGTCTCTTTCCTGAAATTCTTCGGAGCGGCCTTCCTCGGGCGAACCAGCACGTGGGTTAAAGAAAAGGCCCAGCAGAAAGGCCGGCTGGAAGTCAGTGGCAAGATGATCGTTTCCCAATGGAGCCTTGCGTTGATGTGTCTTGCGGCGGGAGTGTTGCCGGCTGTGACGTTTGGCTTGGTGACCTTGGCTCTCCGGGCGACCCATGTCGGGTTAGGATCTGTCTTCGGAACGATTTCACCCACTAGCGTGACGGTACTGGCCGGAGTCCGTACGGTCTGTAATGGAGTTGTTGTGGGTGCCCTGGTGATTTTGGGAATCTCAGCGGGAGTGGCAGTGGCCTGGGCCCTGAGTCGAATGGGAGGAGCGCAGGTCCGCCGAGTCGACCCATGGTTATGCGGCTATGCTACAGAAGAGGAAAGCATGCGGTACACCGCCCACGGGTTCTATGGGGAATTGAAGCGATGTTTGGAAGACTGGAGCCGATGCTGGTACCGACCGGAGTATCATAAACCGATCCGGCGACCGGGATCTCCCGCTCCGAACACACAACTCGATCCACAAACAAGGAACAAGCCATGAGGACGATCGAGCGCCTCAAAGCGCTGCAAGAACGATTCGGATCGGATATCCGACGGGTGGACGTCCCCGCCCCAACCCGGTTGTTTGTCTTTTTTCCGAGAGAACGGGTCCGGGATGTCTGTCGGTTTTTGTTCGAAGAGTGGCAGGGACGGTATGTGGTGAGTGTCGGGGTGGACGACCGACCGTACTCCGGTCACTTCCTGGTCGGTCATCATTTTGCCTTTGATGCGGATCATCTTCTTACTTCGTTTTTGTTTGAGATTCCGGGGGATGATCCTTCCATTCCTTCGATTGCCGACATCATTCCCGGTGCGGGGTGGGCGGAGCGAGAAATTCGTGATCTTCTTGGAATTGAACCGATCGGTCATCCTTATCC
>CAZBKV010000231.1:1129-4836 GCA_964492575.1 uncultured Verrucomicrobiota bacterium
GCCGGAAGGATTGCATCCATTACGGAAAGAGGTCCCCTGGAACGTGGATCCGCCGGACTGGGATCCGGAAACGACGTGTCGGTTCGAAGACCCACCGCCTGGATGTACGGTGGTCCCCTTTGGACCGTTCCATCCTACGTTGGATCGGAGCATTTCCGGTTGTATGTGGAAGGAGAGCGGATTCGGGGATGCGAGTATCGGGGCTTTATGGTGCATCGGGGGATTGAAAAACTGGCCGAATCGGTCATGGGCTACAACGACATCCCGATGCTGGCCGAACGGATTTGTGGGATCTGTGGCTGTGTCCACAACGTGGCCTATGCTCAGGCAGTCGAAACCGCCGTCGGGATCCAGCCGCCGCCTCGAGCCGAGTATATGCGGACCATCATGCTGGAGATGGAACGACTGCACAGCCATCTGCTTTGGGTCGGCCTGGCGTGCCATATTTTAGGATTTGACACCCTCTTCATGCAGGCCTTCCGTATCCGGGAACCGATCATGTGGATGGCCGAAAAGATCTCCGGGAATCGGAAGACGTATGCCCTCTGTCTCATCGGCGGGGTTCGTTGGGATCTGACCGAAGAGCTGAAAGAAGAACTTCGCGGGGTTCTCGACCGGTTAGAACGGGAATGGATGGATGTGTTTCGGGCGGTCGCCAAGGATCGAAACATCCAGCGGCGGACTCGCGGGGTTGGGATAGCTGATGCGGAACTGGTTCGAAAGTACGGCTTGTTAGGGCCGGTGGCCCGGGCTGCCGGGGTGGACATCGACTGCCGTCGGGACCATCCCTATGCGGCTTACGATCGGGTGGACTTTGATGTGGTCGTGGAAGAAGACGCAGATGTATGGGCCCGGATCTTGGTCCGGGTGAAGGAAGTCTTTGAATCTGTACGGATCATCCGTCAATGCCTTGAGAAGATGGAACCGGGGCCGATTCAGGCCGAAATCACAAGCGAACTGCCCCCAGGTCGGTTGGGACTAAGCTCCGTAGAAGCACCACGAGGGGAAAGCCATCATTTCATCATCACCGGCGAAAACAATCGGCCTCGACGATGGCGCGTGCGGGCTCCAACCTATCAGAACCTTCAAGGGATTCCCGCGATGATTCAGGACCAACAACTGGCGGATATGACCATTACGTTGGGGAGCATTGATCCGTGTTTTTCCTGCACGGATCGGTTAGAGGTGGTTGACCTGCGGACCGGGAAGATGCGAACACTCCGACAGGCCGAATTAGAAGCCCTTGTGCGTTCCCGATCGAAAGATCTAGACCCAAAAGGATAATTTCAATAGCCATGGAAGGGATACAAACGATCAGCGGGTGGACGATTCCGGCATGCCTTGCCCAGGCGTTTGGGGTGATGGCTGTGGCGCCGCTTGTGGATGGTTTGATGCGCAAGCTGGTGGCCCGAGTGCAATCCCGGCAAGGTCCGCCGATCCTCCAGAGTTATTACGACCTGCTCAAGCTGTTCGGGAAAGAGGACCTTGAGGTGGCGGAAGTTCCCTGGGTTCAGCGGCTGGTGGCTTGGACGGCGTTGGCCACCGTCCTGTTTATGGCCTGTGTGTTGCCGTTGGGGGCACCGCCACCGCTGGGACGAGCCACCGATGCCCTTTTGTTAGTCCATCTAATTACCTTGGCAGCCTTGACGAATCTTTTTGCGGGGCTTGCCGCCGGGTCCACGTATTCGATCCTGGGGGTCAGTCGGGAAGCCATGATGATGGTGGCCCTGGAACCGCTCTTAGCCGTAGCGGTTTTAGCGGGGGCGATTCATACAAAGAGCTTCGCCGTAGCCCAGGCCGTGCATGGCGCGGTGTATGAAAGCAGTGGAATCCCTTGGTCCGGCCTACTTTTGCTCGCGGTGATTAGCTTGACGTTCCCGGCGTTCTTGCAACGGGTACCGTTTGACTTAGCCGAAGCGGAAACGGAGATCATAGAAGGCTGGCTCCTGGAATATTCGGGGCCGAAACTGGGGCTCTTCAAACTGAGCCAAATGACCAAAACGGTGCTATATGCCGGGTTATTCACCAATCTGTTCCTCCCCTGGGGTGATGAGCTCCCTTTCGGACTTGGATGGTTGGTCTTCTGGGCTAAGACATTGGGGGTGATCGTCCTTTTTACGTTAGTCGCTGCCTCTCATGCACGGTATCGTGTGGACCATGCTATCCGGTGGTTTGGAGCCTTTGTGGGAATTGCAATGGTCGGACTCTGGCTGGCGGCTTTAGGATGGTAAAAAACGAAAGCGTTGGGTTATGTCCCTATTGAGCAAATTACGAGAAGTCTGGTTGGGATGGCGCAGCGGAAGGGTCACTCTTCCCTATCCGGCGGAACCTCGGCCGACTCCGGAACGGTTTCGGGGACGTCCTATTTTTGATGCCACCAAGTGCATCGGCTGCGGAGGTTGTGCCAACAACTGTCCGGCGCGAGAGATCCTCATCTTCGATCCATGCCAAGAGATTCGAATCATTCAGTACCTGGGTCGTCGCTGCACCTACTGCGGCCGGTGTGCCGATGTCTGTCCGGAAGGAGCCATTACGTTGAGCAAAGACTTTGAGACCGCGACCCCCCAGATTGCCGATCTCCAGCAACGGCTGGAGCTGTTCATGAGCACTTGTCAGCGTTGCGGTCGTTGCTTCCCGCCCCCTACCCCGCTGGAAGAATTGAAGCTGAAGGGGTATCGGTACGACGACATTGCGCATGAACGGTGGATTTTCCGTTCCACCGCGCATTTGGAAGGAGCCAAGGTAGTTCAGGACATTGACATTGATTGGGAGTAAAAATGGGACTGCGTGAGCTGTGCCAAAAGATGTTCCGGCGTTCGGTGTGGGTGTACCACGCCAACAGTGGAGGGTGTAATGGATGCGATATTGAAGTCCTTAACGTTTTGACCCCTTACTACGATGCGGAGCGGTTTGGGATTCGGCTGGTCGGTTCCCCTCGGCATGCGGATGTGATGCTCTGCCAAGGGCCGGCCATGCGATCCACCGCCCGAGCCCTCCGCCGGGCTTACGAAGCCATGCCAGAACCGAAACGGGTCATTGCGGTTGGTTCCTGTGCCTGTGGAGGTGGGGTTTGGCATGATTGTTATCCGGTCTTGGGCCCGGTCGAGAAAGTCATTCCGGTCGATCTCTATATTCCTGGCTGTCCGCCGCGGCCGGAGGCTATTCTTTATGGCATCGCTATGGTCTTAGGTCTTGTAGAGAAGAAGGTCGCTCCTACCGTCCAAAAACAACCAGAATTCCCCATTCCCAAATATCATCCAGAGGATCTAGAGCTGGAGAACGGCATTCGCATCTATCGAAAACGGGAAAAAGTGTAGGCAAAAAGGAATTTTTCCGGTCAATTTGGAATAAAAGTTGCGAAAAGACAGTCAGCATGAAGAAAATGCCCTAGTGAGGCAAAAGCGCCTTTACCGAAATACGGAAAGGTTGGTAATCTGAGTGTGGAAGAGGAGCTGTATGCGGAAGACGACGATCATCTCAATGGTTGCCCTGGCGGCGGTCCTGGTGGCCACTGGATGCCGCGGACCGGAAGAGAAATTGGGGCGTGGGATTCGGAATGTGACCGAATTCGCTCGACTAGGGGAACTGCGTCGTACGGTCGAGCAATCCGCCCTTTTTGAAGGGCCGGAATATGCTTATACCACCGGGGTTACTCGGGGATTCAATCGAAGTGTCCTGCGTACCTTGGTTGGGGTTTATGAGATTGC
>CAZBKV010000232.1:0-3294 GCA_964492575.1 uncultured Verrucomicrobiota bacterium
ATCTCCGGCCAAGGTGTATCCGCCTGCCAAACATAAAACCGGTAATGACCGGAAAGCCCTTGAATCCGAGGGCGGAACATCACTTCTCCGATCCAAAACAGGCCGTCGTCCCAATCCAGATCCAGCTCGGCATCCGGGACAGCATCCGCCACCCCTACCGAAGCACAAATCCAATCCGCCGCATCCCATTCCACAATCACGGCCGCCGAAGGATCCGGGAAAGGAACCGCAGGATTGTTGATCAAGGCTGGGGCTAGGAATTGCGTCCGTTCATTGTTGGCCAAATCATTCATATCAAAGGCATGGATGTCCGGACCGTAATCGCCAGGACCGGTTAGATTGATTTTTCCTATGCTTACGGCAATTCCTACCGATGGAAACCACTGCTGGAGCCAAAAGTCCGTCAACGTGGCATCTTCCCCCATTGCATCCCCATTGATCCCGCTCAGGGTAGGAATCTCTCGATCCAAGCCGGATCCGGCCCCGGCTTCGCCATGGGCATAGATCACGGCATTGGTCCAGGGTTGCAGGAGGGTCTCCAGATCGACAGAAAAACTGGCTGCTGCTCGGTCCCGGGGAGAGCCGAGTTTGGAATCCAATCTCGGTGCGGCCTGGAACACGGCGGTAAGATCACCGCCGAAAGAGATCCGATCGCGCAGGGCTTGGAGGAGTTGCCCCGGCGGGGTGGGCCGATGAGGAAGCCTTGGATGGGATGGTGCTGGGGAGGAGGCTTCCGGGAGAAGCGAAGGCGGAGCGGCGGTGGTTCGGAAAGACGGCGTATGGGAATCTTCATCCCGAATCGGTGGGGCGATTGCCTTTTGTTCGGCGGTAAGCGAGAGAACGGTCCCGGTCCAACAGAACAGGGACAGCAAGAGTCCTGGTAACGAAGAACCGGTGGGGTAAGGGCAGCCAGTCCGGTTGGGTTGTTGGGGCTTGGGGGCGTAAGGTTTGTTTGTGTTATGTAAGGGTGCCACGCATGTTGTTCTCATAGCGGGGGAAAGAATACGGGAAAGGGCCCTCCTTGTCAATACTGAGTCTCAATCTCATTAAGGAAGGGGAAAAGAACGCGGCCCCGTCCCCTCTCCGGAAAAACAGGGCCGCGCCCCTCCTCTTCCCTGCACCCAAAACCCTCCCCCCTACGGCCTAATCAATCGAAAGTAAAGTCGATAGAAACGTCCTTTCCTTTCGAATCCTTCGCCAACCGATCGCCATTCTGTTTGCAAAATCCCTCCAGCAACCCGTCTAAACTCCACATCCCATTGCCCCGGATCCAGTGGTTCCCATGGCCCGGACAACGAATCCGCCTGCTCCAATTCCACCTCGACATCATCCGCTCCCACGAATCGCTGAACGACTAACACAAGGTGAGGCACTCCTTGCTTGTCCGTCTCCCATTCCAAGCGAAGCCCCGGTAAATCATGACCGTCCGCATCCCGCAACGCCTGATCCACCCAATCCGGCCTTCCGTTTTGATCGGCGTCCATCTGGGAATCTCCATGGAATCGCCGTCCCTCGGCTCTGCCGGGACTGCCGCCGATCTCCACACTCCCCCGCCAATTCCTTGGATCGTTGGGATCGGGATGGGTCTCTGGCCGTTTTAGCACGAGACTATATCCTTCTCCGTCGGCCTCCTTGGGCCACGGAGCCTTGTCGTTGTAGCGAAATTGAAGCAGGGCAATGCCGTCCGCGGCCTGGAGGACCAGCTCCTCCCCGGTATTGCTCAAGTTGCCGTCATAAGGTCCTAGTGGGGCGGGAGCGTTTGGATATCGGGCTCGGAAGGCCTCCGGATTCTTAGCGAGAACCAGATATCCTCCGGCCGGCAAACGGGTTCCCTCGGGGAACACAAACGTAATCCCCTGAACAAATCGAACCCCGGATAGATCCAGATCGTTTGTGCTCGCGTTGTAAAGTTCCAAAAATTCAAACTCATCCCGGTTCTGGGAGATCGCCATCTCTTCAGGCCGTTTCGGTTCCGCCGGTCGATAGTGGATTTCGGAGACGATCAAATCCCCCGGCCGAGGTGGCACGACGTCCACCTGAAAATGCACCTCCGTCAAAGCGCTCCACTCCCCATTGTCATAAGCACGGGCTTTGAGGACTACCGCGTTGGTGAAATACAGTGGACCAACCTGATTCGGTTTAGGAGGCGGGGCTTTGCCGATCAACGTCAGGTCAAAACTGATGTCCGAGCTGGAAGGCGAACGCTGGTGGACCTCGGCGGCGATTACGTTTCGACCTTTCCGAAACAGGGACGGCGGCAAATCTCGTGCCCATGCTTCCGAATTATCCGGATGCTGACCGGTCGCATACGTATCGTACTTGGCATCCGGGGGTAGATTTTCGGTCCGCAAGACTTCCTGACCGTTGATGTACACCGCTACGGCATCGTCGTGCACAGCTTTTAGATCGAAAGATTCATAGACCGACGGATCATCGAGGATCAGTTCCGTTCGGAAATAGGTCGTAGGATTCTTCTGGATACCGGGTTGGTTAGGATTAAAGTCGACGTAGCCGACGACCGTAGCCTCATCTCGATCCCCATAGCCCAGTTGGGACGGTCCGGATTTCCAGTGACTGTCGTCAAAGTCCGGTTGCATCCAGTTCGGCCCTGGATCTGTCCCGTCATCCAGGTATTTCCAAATCCAACCGGTCGTGATCAGAACCTTGGGTGGTTGGGTTGCGCTGTTGGTGAACACGACATGGGTCGCATGAGGATTGGGATCGCCACCGGGAAGACGAGGATCGGTCCCATCCAACGTGTAATACAACTCTCGAGCGGTGACGCTGAGGATTACCGGATCGGTCGAACGGATAGGCCCTCCGTACGGCTCCACTTCTGGGGCCTCCACAGGAGGATACAATCCTGCCTCCCGGAATTGTTCCAGGACGATCTGGGTTCGTTGAGGAAGATAGGTATTCAAGATCCAGTCCCGTTCCCGGAGCCAGTCTTCCAAGTCCTGCGGCGGATCACAATGATCGTCTCCCCACCGGGCGCTTTCGGCGATCATCGCCGTTTCGATCCGATCGGCTAAGGCCTTATAGCAAGGGATTAAGAAATCCGGGGTCAAAACCCCACCATGGAAGAACCAACGCCGAACCCGATCCGCAAAGGCCAGCCGATATTCGGGAAAATGTTTTAAATAATAATGAATCACTCCTACCCCACGATTCTCCGTACCGGGCCGGGGAGCCACCATGTTGAGAGGCGACCGACTGCGGTTGTTCCCCATCGTGTTCTCAAAGTCCCAGACGTAAAAATAGAAGCCTTGACTATCCGGGGTTCGTTTTCGGCCG
>CAZBKV010000232.1:3304-4793 GCA_964492575.1 uncultured Verrucomicrobiota bacterium
ATGTAGTCCAGGTAATTCGTCAGGTTGAGATAAACCGGATATTCTGGGTTCCGGGTTCCATCCGGATTGCACCCAAGGATTCGGTAAAAATCGGCCAGAGAATGGACGTTTTTCACCATCGAAACGAGGGTATTCCATGCCTGAAGATCTCCGTTTTTGACCTCTCCGTTAGAAATCGCATCCCAATCCTCCGGCCGACCTCCCAGATAAGTGGCGGAAAAATCCTCGTTCGGCCGTTCCACCAGATTATACAACCCCCAGTACAACCCATCGATGTACAGATGGACAAACCGGCCGTGGGGAGCAGGATGTCCCATAGCCAACATCAACCGTCGACCGAACTCATCCCGCGTGTACTGCTCCGTATCCTTGGCAGCCTCCCAGGCGTACCCGTCATTTGCCCCGGCACGAAGTACCAGAGTATCAAACTCCTCGGCGGCATCCGGATCGTACGGAAAAAGGCGAAAATGGAGTTTTGCCGGCCCATAACGCTCCTTGAAGAGCAACCGGAACGAATGCTTGCGGGTCGCCGTCCGTTTCCGAAAATACCCCCCTTGAATCCGCAGGCCACAGTCTACCTGAAACGTCTCGCCCGTCTCCGGATCGATCCATTCTACCGAACAAGGTCGTTCCCACTCTACCCCATGCCGCTCCGGATTGGCATAAATACCGGTCTGCGGATCAAACAGGTTTTCCTTCGAAGTATTGATGCAGACTGAAGGGAGCGATCGGAGCCCTTCCACAATTCGGTCTTTGTACCGTGGATCCTCCACAATCCGAGGATCCATTTCGTAATCCGCCCGTACATCCGCCCAATACGCCGGAAACCCTGGGGGATCGGCCGGTTGATGAATGACGTCTTGCAGGAAGAGATACGTCTGCGTATCTACATTGGACGGCAGCCACCCTTCCTTGTAAGCTCGAGCCCGAACCACCGTAGTGGTGGCGATGTGAATCGGGCCGGTGTAAAGAATTCCATTTTGCGGCGTCGGTTCACTCCCATCCAAGGTGTAATAAATCTTCGCTCCCGGAGTTTCACAGCTCAGTTCCAGATCAAACGGGGTATCATAAAACCCCCGATCTACCGAAAAATGCGTGTCTCCCACCAACCCTTCATACCTCGGCCCGCTGTTCACACGACCTGGAGTCGGTTGCTTCCAGTACACAAAATGTCCCGATTCCTCCGGAACTTCTCCATAACTCATCCCGGCCCGCTGCTTCGGAAACTTCGGATCCAATGCCGAGAGCACCGTCTGCCCATCCGGGGCCACCAAGGCCAAATACTCCCCTGCCCCATCCAATCGGAAGTTCGTATGCCAAAAGCCAGCACTATCCTTTTTGTCCTTCCCGGAAGCAAAGACGATCAGATACCCCCCTGCCGGAATTTCCACACTCGGGAACCGCCACTTTTGAAGCCAATCTGGCCGGTCGGTCAAAAAATATCCTTCCAAATTCACCGTCTCCGGCCCCGAATTGTACAACTCAATCC
>CAZBKV010000233.1:0-4791 GCA_964492575.1 uncultured Verrucomicrobiota bacterium
GTTGACCACACCGTAAAACTTTGCTGTGGGGTGGAGGGCCAACAGAGGCGGAGATAGCCTTTTTTCCACCAGCCAAAAGAAATCTGAAACGGTCGATAGGGCTTTAATGGATCGGAATTCATGAGGAATTCCTTCATGTTGGTGAAGCCGTCTTGATCGGGGTCTTCACGAGGACCGGCATTGAGGCTTCCAAAGTGGCCCATTTCCCAATGATCATCCAACCCATCGTGGTCTTGGTCGGAAATAGGCACGCCGGTGATGGTTAATTCTAAGGACTCGACGACTCCGACTACCCCTGGGCGTTCGTCCATGACTTCTACCCGCCAGGTCCCATAGCTGGATTCGAAGAAGTGATGGACCGAATAATAAGTCCAATCATCCAGAGGGGAGCTAAAATCATTATTAATCCGTTGGAGGACGCTTCGGGTTCCACTGGGGGAGACAAGACAGATTCGCAGATCGGCCCGGCGCGTATGGGTTGTTCGAACTCGAAGGGCTACATGTTCGCAAAGGAGGTCTTTCTCTACGGGCAACTCATAGACGGCCTTAAGCATATGGACGGAGACGGTGGTTTCTGGATTTTGGGCCAGGTAAGCCGCCAGGACTTCGCCGTGGATTTGGTCGATAAAGACAGCCGGGATCGGAATAAATTGGATATCTCCACCGCTGGGGATTACTCGCTCCGTCCCTCCAGTGTTGTTATAAATAATGGCAAAGACTGCCCCTGCTTCCGTTGCATAGCGAAGTTTTTGCACAAAGTAGTTTCCCCCTCGTTTGATTAAGGCGGCTTTTCCATGGAGATCTTTTTGGATCGGAGTTAGGGCTTGTCCTACATCTACCAAGGGGACTTCGGGCAACCCATCATCCGGTTCGGGGCCATCGATGGGCCAGGCTGGGATAGAGGCTAATTCTTGGGGAAGACGGTCTCCGTGGACTTCGACTCGCAGGCCGTCGTCGGGAATTTGAATGCGTTTATGAGTGGAGACGGTGATGGTGATAGGTTCCGGGCGGTTTTTCCAATGACGGGCTAACTGAACGGCCATTCCGGCATCCGGCACTCCGAACCCATCATTATGACTGACCGCAAAACCGCCGCCGTTGATGGTGATGTCTGGATCGGCTGGATAGAGCTGGCGGCTGGAGAGGATCAAGATTTGTTGGACATCTCGCCAGGTTAAAGCGGGATTGACACTGAGGAGGAGGGCGCAGAGTCCACTGATTTGCGGAGTAGAGGCGGAGGTCCCAGAAAAGCCGGTATATCCGTAGGCATAATCTTCCAAGCCGGCTTGATCATATTTGTTATAACCTAAGCTGCCGGTTCGATCAGTAGTAAAGATAGTGGGATAATTGGTATAGAGTCCTTCACCTAATTCTACGTTGCTGTCGCCGCTGAAGGCAGACACAAGGATCGTTGCTCCTGGGGTGGTGTAGCTACAGGGTTGACCGTTGTTTCGGACGGCACCGACGGTAATCACGCGAGGATCTTGGGAATAACCGTCGTCGTTGGTATTTCGAAGATCGGCTCGTTCATTTCCGGCGGCTCGTACGATAATGACTCCTCTTCCATGGCGGCCTTGGGTTACGGCTGTCTGGATGGCTTGATCTTCTAAGACGCTAAGGGGGTATTGTTCTGTGGTGGTATTGCCCCAGCTATGGTTTTGGACCCATACTTGGTCCATCTTATATTGAAACATGGCGGCGGCGGTCTCTTCGTCTAAGAACCAACCTTGACTGTTAAAAACAACCCAGGAACAAATCTTGGCGTGCGGTGCCACTCCGCAAGCCCCCCGATGATTGTTAGAAGCGGCAGCGATGATTCCTGCGACGGCGGTGGCGTGAATTTGTTTGTCGCTTTGAGGTAAACCGTTCTTGTTTCCCGCAAAGAAGTTATAGCTCAGATCCATGGATGCATTGGAGGAGAGGTCTGGATGCGTCAATTCTACTCCATCATCGGCGACGGCTACTACGACTCCTCGACCGGTTGTATAGGGCCATGCGGATCGGATGCAAAGGTCGTAGCCTTTGCGCTGTCCGTTTTGTTCGTCTCGATCTTCCAGGTGCCAAGCCCAGCAGAACTGGGGGTCGTTGGGCATGGGAGCGTAACGTCCTAAGAGTTTCATTTTTCGGCGACGGATGGGATGCACGATTCGAACCCCCGGTTTCTCGGTCAGTTGCGAGGAGAGACGGGCGGCGGTTAGGGCATCAGGGGCTTGGAGGACATAGACATGATCGGGAAGAGTTCGGGCGATTTGTAACGGGGTTCCGGCAAGGAGCTTATGGACATCGGTTCCAGGGTTTACCTGTAACACCACCCGTGATCCCAGTTCCAATTCCAGGTTGGGATCCCGCAAGGATCGAGCCCGAATCCACTGAACCGGTTGGGAGGGTTTTTCCAGGCCTTGGGGTTGGATCGACGGTAATTCTAAGACAAAAGCACGGAGTCGCGGATCGCGAAACCGAACGGTTTCTTCCTTTGGTTGACCATAGACGGAACAGATTGCCACCATCCACCCTACAGCCGTTGCCCATAACCATCGATGGAGTGATTTGATCATTTTTCCGTGCTTTATTTTCATCTATTTTTTAAAAGGGTGTAACATGTTATTTTTCTCATGTTGTTCAACCGGTCCGAACAACCCCAAAGCCTGGGCCTTCCCTACACGCACGCTCTTCATGATGGCTTGTGTGACCCATCGTTTGGCCCACTGCACGGCCTCCACTACTCGCAATCCTTGTGCCAATCTTGCAGCAATTGCTGCGGAAAATGCGCAACCGGTTCCATGGGTTTGGACCCCATGAATTCGCGGGGCTGTTAAGAGCAATTCGTGGCGTCCATCAAAAAAGAAGTCCAAAGACTGCCCTTGTGTCTCTAAATGTCCGCCTTTGATCACGACCGCACTGCCAAAGCGAGCATTCAGTTCTCGAGCGGCTTGGGAGAGTTGTTCCGGTTTCTTTGGACGCCACCCCAACAGCACTTCCACTTCGTCAAGGTTAGGGGTAAGTACTGTAGCCAAAGGGAGAAGCTGACGGATCATCGCCTTTACGGCGGGTTGACGGGCTAAGGTGGCCCCACTGGTTGCGACCATGACCGGATCCACAACAAGAGGAGGCCGATCCTGTCCCAAGCCTTTCCAAAATGCGGCCACTGTTTCCACAATCCCTTCATTCCAAAGCATCCCGGTCTTTGCGGCTTGGGGAGAAAGTTCTTCCCAGATGGCTTCGAGTTGTTTTTGGACCAAGGTTCGGGAACAGGCTTGCACCGCCCGGACACCGGATGGATTTTGGGCCGTTACACAGGTCAGCACACAGACCCCATGCACGCCGAATGCTGTAAAGGTCCGCAAATCGGCTTGAATTCCAGCTCCTCCACCGCTATCGGACCCAGCAATGGTCAAAGCCACAGGAATGGATTCTTCATCGTTCTCCGGTTTCATTTTGTTTTTCAGACGTTTGAGGTCTTTGTGCCGTTACCTTCGACTCGCAAGCCTCAAACAAGGCAAAAATCTTGCGATGAGCCGCGCTTAATGGCAAGGAAGGGACTCGGCTGCGAGGGATCCATTGTCCGTTGGGAGGGCCTTTCCAGGGCCGCCGAAAGTCTACTTGAACTACATCAAGATGCAGACGGAACCGTGTGATGGAATGTTTTAAGATCCCAAGTCGTCTCCATCGGCCTTCCTTCAGGGACCATTCTTTTTTTAATTGGGAAAGTATGGACTGTTTCTTTTTGTAGGTAGGAAATTCCCATAGCCCGGCGTTTCGTTCGCCGGATTGCCGGTGCACTAAATAAAGATGCCGGTTTCGACAGGGAATCATTACCAGAAGTTCGATGGTTTCCGTGCGTGGTCGAGGTCGACCAACCGGCACTTTCTCCGATTCTCCTGTTTGAAATGCTCTGCAGTATGAAGATATCGGGCACTTCCTACATAATGGACTCTGGGGAAGGCAGATTTGCGCTCCTAACTCCATCAACGCCTGGGTCCAAGCCCCACATGGATTTTGGGCCGTGTATTTCTGAAGGGAGTGTTTTTCGGCCGCTGGTGAGACTTCTGTAGGAGCCTTTCCCTCTTGGCTTCGGTTTTTTAATCCAGCCGCAAGCTGGATCAGCCGCTCTGCCAACTTTTGAATTTGAGCCCGGCCGCTGGCTCGGTGGATCGGTTCTTGGATTTGGTAGATTCGCGCCAGGACACGAGCCGTATTTCCATCGACGGCGGCAGTCGGTAGCCCCAAGGCAATACTGCAAATCGCTCCTGCCGTATATCGTCCGACTCCGGGTAACTGCTCCCATTCTTCCGGGCTTTGAGGCCATTGTCCGGCTCGGTCACGAAGGATTTGTTGGGCCGCCCGATGCAAATTTCGTACCCGCTGATAGTATCCTAAGCCAGCCCATACTCGGAGAACCTCTTCCTCAGAGGCTTCTGCCAGGGCCTCTAGGGTTGGGAACCGTTTCATCCAACGTTGAAAATACGGTCGAACGGTCTCTACCCGTGTCTGTTGGAGCATGATCTCTGAAACCCAGACCGGATACGGATCGGTGAGCCCACGCCATGGTAAATCGCGAGCGGTGTCCTGAAACCATTGCAATAAGATCTGAACCAATTCCTGATCCTTTTTCACGGCGTGTCAGCCTACCTGGTTTGGGCTTTTGGCGCAAATTGGAGGCTTTGTCCCAGTGGGTGGATGTTCATTTTCGGCTTGTCGAGGGGGCGAGTGCTTTTCGTTAAAATGTTTTCGTCACATCTATACACAAAGGGAGGGATTTATGAACCGAAGACAGAGACATCGGTTTTGGAG
>CAZBKV010000234.1:0-4788 GCA_964492575.1 uncultured Verrucomicrobiota bacterium
GACGGGTCAAAGACCGTCTGCGTCCGCCCTTCCCGATCCCGTACATCCACAAAAATCACCCCACCAAGATCCCGACGCGAATGGACCCATCCGCACAGGACCACCTCTTGCCCGACATGTTGAGGGCGCAGCTCGTTGCAATGATGTGTCCGCTTCATCATATCCCTGTCTTGTTCACCTTCCACAGTACGCTACTGCGCTTCTGCCGTTTGAACCAAGCAAAGGCCCTCTTGTCCAGTGCGGATTTACAGATTCAGGAAAAGAATAGGAAGGTAAAGCTGAAGGTTTTGCCGTTTTGGGCCTTTCGAAGGGGGAAAAGAGTGGATCGGATCGGTCCGACGATAGATAGAGAGGCCGTCTCCCTGAATAGAAAAAAGGATTCATAGAGTTGGAGGAAAGCTCATGGTCGCTGCATAGCCTTCGGAAGCTATGCTGAGAAACGAACGTGTTGTAGCTACCCTTGTAAGAGTGTGGAAGAAAATCGGGAAGGAGATCTTCCCCAAGGCCGCTTCTCATTTTCGGATAAGCTCAAGAAAAATCCCGGCAAGAAAGGCTTGATTACAAAGCATTTAGGCCTTCCAGAGCTGACCGGGTTTGGTGGGGTAATTGGCCATAGCGTTGCGGGTGTCGATGATACAAGGAGCCCATTCGGCAAGTTGGGCGTAATTGACGTTACTATGATGGGTAGCAATTAAGACGGCATCGAAGGAGCGGATGACCTCTTCGCGCCACTCGACGGATTTTTTTCCTGCCCATTGTTTGTTTTCTCGGCCAGGTCGAATTACCGGGATATAGGGATCATAGTACTCCACCTCGGCGCCCCATTGTTTGAGGAGATCCATGAGGGTGTAGCTGGGAGATTCTCGATCGTCGTCCACGTTGGGCTTATAGGCAATGCCGATGACTAAGATTCGGCTTCCTTGAATCGGTTTGCCGTGGCTGTTGAGAGCGCGGACCACCTGATCGATCACGTAATCCGGCATGCGAGTATTGATTTCGCCGGCCAGTTCAATAAAACGGGTGGGCAGACGGTATTCCCGAGCTTTCCAGGTCAGATAGAACGGATCGATGGGGATACAGTGACCGCCTAAACCAGGGCCGGGGTAAAACGGCATATATCCGAACGGTTTGGTCGAAGCCGCACGGATCACTTCCCAGATATCAATCCCCATGGCCGCATAAACAACCTTTAATTCATTGACCAGGGCGATATTGACGCTTCGGAAGATGTTTTCCAACAGTTTGGTTGCCTCTGCGACTCGGCAGGAAGAAACCGGAACCACTTCTTTCACCACTTTTTTGTACAACGCACAGGCCTTCTCCAAGCAACCTGGGGTATAGCCACCTACGACTTTGGGAATCTCCGCAAGGCGACTTTTCGGGTTGCCGGGATCCTCCCGCTCCGGGCTATAAGCCAGATGGAAATCGACGCCGGCCCGCATCCCAGAACCTTCTTCTAACACCTCCCGAAGCTCTTCATCCGTAGTGCCGGGATAGGTCGTCGATTCTAACACTACCAATACCCCGCGCTGCAGATGCGGTGCGATAGTTCGGCCGGTTTCCAGAACATAAGTCAAATCGGGTTCACGATGCTCATCCAGAGGCGTTGGAACACAAATCAACACCGCTTGCACTTCGGCAATTCGGGAAAAATCCGTGGTGGCCTCTAAACGACCTTGTTGCACCGGTTCAGCGACCTGTTCGGAAGGGATATGATGAATATAACTTTTGCCGGCTTGAATGGAGGCTGCCTTTTGTGGATCTACATCAAAACCTATGACCTTCACCCCGGCTTTAGCAAAGGCTAAAGCCAAAGGTAGTCCTACATACCCCAAACCGATGACGCCGATTTTTTCAAACTCATGGTTGTTGACGGAAGCCATTGTTTCACCCCTCTGCTTATCTTCTTCCTTGTTTCCGATCTTTTCTGCACACTGACTGCTAAACCGTCGCGAGCAGAAAGCTTAGCGATGGAAGAAAAAGGCGCCAAGTCTTCCTTGTCGGGAGCGATCTAATTCGGCATGCTAAACAAGGCCGGCCCGGCCGGAAAACGGAAACGTCGCCAATGCCTCATGGGCATATAACCATTGTAGAAATCTTTGTTCTTGCTCTTGCCTTATCGCTGGATGCCTTTGCCATCGCCACGGTCCTGGGGGCCGGTGGCTACAGCCAAGGACTTCGGCCTACGTTTCGAGTCAGCTTCCATTTCGGTCTCTTTCAAGCCCTTATGCCGATTCTCGGCTGGTTGGCAGGCCAAACGATTGCCCCTTTGATTGCCCGGTGGGATCACTGGGTCGCATTTGGACTTCTAAGTTTGGTGGCTTTCCATATGCTTTGGAATCATCAGAAAGAGGATCAATGGAGCCAATCTATCGATCCAACCCGTGGTTGGCCACTGTTGGCCCTCTCTGTCGCTTGTAGTTTGGATGCTCTGGCGGTGGGGTTCAGCTTTTCTCTCCTGCGGCAAAATCTTTGGAAAACCGCCGTGGTGATTGGAGGTGTCACTGGTCTGATGTCTCTTTTAGGAATGCGACTGGGGGACCGACTTCCTGGACCGTGGAAACCGTTGGCTTCTCGGCTGGGGGGAATCCTTTTGTTGGGAATCGCCGTAAAGATTCTTATTGAACACCTCCATTCGTAAACTTTCCCAAAAAGAAGGCGGTCCTTGGCTCTCCCGAATCGGATCCTCGATTGCTTCCATCTCAAAAGAGCGTAGAATGCTTTGTGGAAGAGAGAATCTTTTGATGGGCAAAGGAGAAAGAGCAACAAAGCGATCCTCCTTAAGGTGAGGAAAAGATATGGTGAAACCATCAGACACACCCACGCGAATTGATAAATGGCTTTGGGCCGTACGGGTGTACAAAACGCGGACACTGGCCGCCAAGGCTTGCCAGGCCGGCCATGTGAAGATCAACGGAGAACGAGTCAAACCCTCCCGTCAGGTGCATATCGGTGAGATTATCGAAGCTCGTGTGGGGCGTATTACACGGCGGTTAAAGGTGCTGGCTTATCTGGAAAACCGTGTGGGAGCGAAGTTGGTTCCCCAATTTGCGGAAGATCTGACCCCGCCGGAGGAATACCAAAAACGTCGGGAACCGGAGTACGGCCCGATCATTTATCGTCCCAAAGGGACCGGCCGACCGACCAAGAAGGAACGTCGACTGTTGCAACGCCTAAAATGGTGATCTTCCGGACCAAGTTTATTTCGATTGGGAGGAGGGCCTGGAGTATTGCCCTTGCAGGATTCCTGCTTCTATTGGGAAGCCTTTTCCCCCGAGCGGCTGAGAATCCGAAAAACTTTCAGCTTGATTGGAATCCCATAGAACAAACCCTTTCCGCTTCCATCGATGGGGTCCCTCTCACTCAAGTCCTTCAAAAACTGGTCTCTCTCACAGGTTGGCAAGTTCGGGTAGAACCCGATCTCCAATGCTCGGTCTTTGCCAAGTTTCGAAATTTACCCGTCTCCAAAGGCCTTCGCCGGTTGTTTGGTACATTGAACTTCGCGTTGTTAGAGGAGACTTGTGGACGGTATGTGCTCTACGTCTTTCAAGGTTCGATCCACGATGCCACGCAACTGATTCACCCTCTATCCCCCTCTTCCAAACCCCGTCCTCACGTGATTCCGAATGAGCTGATTGTATGGCTAGCTCCCGATGCCACCATTCCCATAGAAGAACTTGTCCGGCAGCTTAAAGCCCAGATTGTCGCCGGGATTTCGGATTTGCGGGCTTATCGCCTTCGGTTCCCCAGCGCCACCGCAGCCCAAGCCGCTCGTAAAATCTTGCAAGCGATGGATGGGGTTTCCTTTGGAGTCAACGAATCTTTCCCATGGCCGGAATTATTGGCTCGAGCGGCTCCAACCACGGCTGGGCCTACCATCCCCATCCGACCGGCCAAACGTTCTGGTTCGACCCCCATCGTCGCCCTGGTGGATACACCGGTTCGGACGGATGATCCTCAGGTCAAGGCCTTCCTCCTTCCGGAAATCAACATCGTAGAGCCGAAATCCATCCCATCAGATCAACCTACCCATGGGACCAGTATGGCGGTGGCAGTCTTACGTGGACTGGCCTCCAAAGTAGAATCCGGATCGGAGGTTCCGGTTCGAATCCTTCCGATCAATGTCTATCCGGATGAACGGAGCACTACTACGTTCGAAATTATCGCCGGGATTGATGCAGCGATCCGATCCGGTGCAGATGTGATTAACTTAAGCTTGGGAAGTAATGTGGATCATCCTTTAATTCGTCGGCTGATTCAAGCCGGGGCAGCTCAGGGAATTGTGTTTGTGGCAGCAGCCGGGAACGAACCAACCGGACGACCGATTTATCCTGCGGCTTATCCAGAGGTAACGGCTGTAACGGCTCTGGAACCGGACGGTTCGATTGCTCCTTATGCCAACCGCGGGCCATTTGTGGACGTAGCAGCCCCGGGAACAACGCCGGTAATTTACCAAAATAAGATCTACTGGGTAGAAGGGACTTCACCGGCAGCTGCCTTTGCTTCTGGGGTAGCGGCCTGGACGATTTTAACCCGACATGAACATGGGCCTGCGGTGCTAGATGAGTTGAAGCAAGAACTTCCGCCTACCCCTGAGGCCACAAATGCTCCGCCTATCCAGCCCTAAAATGGCCTTCCTTCCGGGCTAGCTAGCCAGCCGAACAAAAGGCACTACCCCGCCGGAAATCTTTGGTAACTGTCAAATTTCTGCCCCCCCCAGAAGGACAAGAAAAAGGCAGGGCGGCCTGTCCTTAGGCCGCCCTGCCTTTTTCTTGTCCTTCTGGGGGG
>CAZBKV010000235.1:0-4759 GCA_964492575.1 uncultured Verrucomicrobiota bacterium
CCTTGCAATCGGCGGATGAGATCACCGGGCCGTGGACAGACGTCCAAGGGGCCACTAGTCCGTACGTCGTGACACCAACAGGCAAGCAGAAGTTCTATCGGGCGAAGCAGTAAAAGCTAGCCCTCCCACCTTGAGGATCAGGTTCCTCAAGGTCATCCCTTTCTAACCATCGAGGGCGGGTCGAAAAGACCCGCCCTTCGTTTTTCCGCTATACCTCTCTTCTATTCTCTCTTTCCCAAAAGAAGTCTCCCCTTCTCCGTTGCCAACTTCCTCTTCCCGTGGTTGGATAACAGCACTTTGGGAAAGGAGTCTCACGGAACTTCAACTCTAAAAATCGAACGGGAAAGGAAAGAACAGGGGAACCAATGAAACAGTGGGAACGGTTTTGTAGCTGGTACTCATGGTATGAAACTATTGGGTTGGGAGTTGATCTCAGCCGCGTTGGGTTCTCTCAAGAATGGTGGGATTCCATGCAAAGGCCGATTCAAAAGGCCTTTGATGAAATGGAGGCGTTAGAAGCCGGTGCGATCGCCAATCCGGACGAACAGCGAATGGTCGGTCATTACTGGCTTCGGGCTCCAGAGCGTGCCCCATCCCAACAGATCGCCCAAGCAATTCAACAAGCGATTCAAGACGTGCAAGAGTTTGCCCAAGCCGTCCATTCGGGGAAACAGCAAGGGGCTCAAGGCCCTTTTACCCAATTTGTCTTGATCGGAATCGGTGGTTCGGCCTTAGGACCTCAATTCTTGACCTATGCCCTCAGTCAACCCAAACGGGACAAATTGCGGGCCTTCTTCGTCGACAACACCGATCCGGATGGAATCGACCGCGTTTTGGAACAACTGGACGGTTCCCTGGGAAAGACCCTTTGTCTTATCATTTCCAAGTCGGGCGGGACCCCGGAGACACGAAATGGTATGATCCGATTCCGGCAAGCTTATGAGCAAGCGGGGCTCTCCTTCCCACGTCATGCCGTCGCCATCACCCAACCGGGAAGCAAGCTGGACCGCTTGGCAATTGAAGAAAAATGGTTGGCCCGATTTCCGATCTGGGAATGGGTAGGAGGACGAACCAGCGCCACCTCAGCCGTAGGACTCCTTCCCCTAGCCCTCCTTAGTGTCGAGATCGAACAGTTCCTAAGAGGGGCTCGAGATTGTGACCAACAGACCCGTCTTCGAGACCCTCGTCAGAATCCGGCCGCCCAGCTCGCTCTAATGTGGTACTTCTTAGGTGACGGCCGAGGCGCTAAGGATATGGTCATTCTACCCTACAAAGACCGACTAGAACTGTTCGCTCGATACCTCCAGCAACTGGTTATGGAATCCCTGGGCAAAAAACATGCCCGCGATGGCCGGATTGTATACCAGGGTCTGACCGTTTATGGAAACAAAGGGTCGACAGACCAACACGCCTACATTCAACAACTCCGAGACGGTCTCCGAAACTTCTTTGTCGTTTTCATCGAAGTGCTTCAAGAAACCTGGCATCAGCCGGTGGAAATCGAACCAGGCTTAACCGCCGGGGATTATCTCCATGGGTTTTTGTTAGGAACCCGGCAAGCTCTGTTTGAGGCCGATCGGCCGTCGATCACCGTCACGATCCGCGACGTCAGTCCTTATAGTCTTGGAGTGCTGATCGCCGTTTTTGAACGGGCGGTAGGCCTGTATGCCTCTCTGATCGACATCAACGCCTATCATCAGCCCGGTGTGGAAGCCGGGAAAAAAGCCGCGGCGGCTGTACTTGAGCTTCAAAAACAACTTGTCCACTTCCTCCAAACCCATTCCTCTCAAGCCGGATTCACCGTGGAAGAAATCGCTCAAGGAATTGGGCGCCCTGAGGAACGGGAGACGATTTTCAAACTCTGCGAGCGCCTTGCTGTCAACGGCCGATATGGGATTCAAAAAGGAGGAGGAGTTGGGCCGTTGGAAGCTCGCTATCGGATTCCATCCACCTAAAACAGAGCCTTCGGTCTGCTGCTTTTCGTAAATCAAAGGGACCGGCTGTCTGCCGGTCCCCCAAGCTTTTTCTGGGAGTTTTTCAAATCCTTCTCAGCAGTACCCCAACTTGCAAAGCCCTTTCAGGCACAAATAAACCCCTTCCAACTCTGGATGAGCCTTCTCTTCATATTCCACAATGATCCACTCCGTACCGCCTTTGGTGATGCACCAATCTAAGATTTGCTTCCAGGGTAGATCATCCTCTCCGATCACCGCACCAGGCTTCTTCTTTGAGTAAGGCTTGGCATGAAGGGTTCGAACCCGTCCCGGATAGCGTTTCAAAACAGCAAGCGGATCGGCTCCTCCCGCTGCCGCATTCCCGGTGTCCAATTGCATAAAGACCTCTTTCGAGACGCGACTAAAGAACAAATCCCATCCGGTGGATCCATTCAGTGGCCGAAATTCGGCCATATGGTTATGATAACCAAGGCGCATGCCGTATTCTTTCAGTTTGTCAGCTAATTCTGAAAACAGATCCGCTGCCCGTTTCCAGCCATCTGCTGAGCTTTGATAACGACCGGGAAGGGAAGGTACCACAATGTTTCGATTCCCAATCGTCTGGTTAAATTCCACAGTCTGAGGCAACCGATCTCCCAGCAGATCCTCTAGCGGGGTATGAGTCCCACAACACTGCAAGCCGATGTCTTTCAACATCGCTGCGATCTGTTTTGCCTTCCATCCGTAGAATCCGGCAAACTCCACCCCATCGTATCCCATTGCCTTAATGAGTCGGAGGGTGGCCGGTAGATCCTTTGCAGCTTCGTGCCGGACCGACCAGAGCTGGACGGCAACCGGAAGTTTTCGGCTTCCCTTTTTACCGGGCTTTTGTCCCTGTTGCCGCTGAGCGGCTTGGGCTATGGCAAGCATACCGAGTGTCCCCGTTGCCGCATACTTCAGAAAACCTCGTCGATCCATTCTTTGGATTTTCATGATGCCTTCCCTCTACCGCATTTGTTTTTCGGCTGTCAAGGCTTTTCCCGACAAGAAAAATCGGCCGAGCGGAAAAGGTTTTCCGGAAAAGATCCGTATCTCTTTTCGGTTCCTGTGGTAAAATACCCAAAAAGAACGATGGAGCGTGTGACTTCCAATTCCGAACTACAATCTCGGCTCCAGGCATTGAAAGCCCGAATGAGTCCTTGTCGTCTTTGTCCTCGGGCTTGCGGGGCCTTGCGGAATCAGGGGCAACGAGGCGTTTGCGGCATCCTTGATGAGGCCCTGGTAGCCAGTTATGGACCTCATCATGGAGAAGAAGATTGTCTGCGCGGCTGGGCCGGATCCGGCACGATCTTTTTCGCAGGGTGTAATCTGGGTTGCATTTTCTGTCAGAATTGGGAGATCAGTCATCTCCGCCATGGCTATCCCGTCAGTCCGGAGTATCTTGCAACCATGATGTTAGAACTCCAAAGCTTAGGTTGCCACAACATCAACTGGGTTACCCCGACCCATGTCATCCCAATGCTGATAGAAGCCTTGGTAATTGCCCGAGAACAAGGACTACGCATCCCGATCGTTTACAACTGCGGCGGCTATGAATCGGTGGAAACCCTGCGACTTTTGGAGGGATGGATCGACATTTACATGCCTGATTTCAAATTCTGGAATCCGAAGACTGCCCGAGCCCTTTGTGGAGCGGAGGATTATCCGGAAGTGGCGCGAGCCGCCCTAAAGGAAATGCATCGGCAGGTAGGAGATCTTGTCTTAGACGAACAGGGGTTAGCGCAGCGGGGGCTCCTTGTCCGGCATCTTGTTCTACCTGGGCTTTTGGAGGAAACCCGGCAGATTCTTCACTGGATTGCCACGAATCTTTCCCGGAATACCTATGTCAATGTCATGGCTCAGTATCGTCCGGAGGGCGGTGTGCTGATGGGAAAAGCGCCGCCCGAATACGCCGCTCATCTCCAACGTCGTTTAACCCGTCAGGAATATGAAGAGGCCTTGCAGATCGCTCGAGAAGTCGGTCTATGGCGGCTGGATCATGTTTAGAAGGAATCCCGGATGGAGGCCTGCGCTATGGGTTCCAATAGGGAAACGGCTAGTGAGCCTTCCTGGTTCACCTGCTCATACCGAGTTTCCTATGCCGATTGCACTGTAGGGAACCACGTTTATTATGGTCGTTATGCAGCGATTCTGGAATGGGCACGGGGTGAGTTCTTTCGATCCCTCGACATTCCGTTTCTTACCCTCCAGAATCAAGGCATCCTTTTTCCTGTGATTCGCCTGGTTGTGGAATACCATAAGCCGGCTCGATACGACGATCTGCTTCGAATCGACCTTTGCGTTACTGAACTGCGCCGAGCTTTTCTTAGCTTTGCCTACCGAATCTGCCTCGCCGCTTCTCCATCTTCTCTCCTCGTGGAAGCATCCACACGCCACCTTTGCACGGATCCGGAAGATCGGCCTCGACGAATTCCGGAAGAGCTTGTTGCCCGTCTCACACCTTATCTTTGCCCGCCTGAGTGAAGAAGACGTTGAAGCGATCCACCAAAGGTAAGAAAAGGCACCTATCAAATTTCTGCCCTCAAGAAGACAAGGAAAAAATAAGACGGCCTGTCGCTAGGCCGCCGCATGGAAATTTATTTTTACTGCGCGTTGAGGACAACGCGCCTTATTTTCCCCTTTTCCCCGACGCGCTGAGGAAAGCGTGCTCTACTGCAAATGAGGATTTGAACGCGCTAGGGAGAGCACGCCCTCCCCTACGGAATCTTTCGTATGCTTTTTGGGTAAGACGGCTTATCTTCAAGTCGCCGCAAGGAAGTTCATTC
>CAZBKV010000236.1:0-4003 GCA_964492575.1 uncultured Verrucomicrobiota bacterium
GTTCATGTTCGATCAGGGATCGGACCAAAGCAAATTGATTTCGGCAGCGATCGAGGTTGTGTTGCGGTCGATGGACCCGGAAATACGTATCCCCCTGAAGATAATCGGTCAAGAATCGAACTCCCAGGGTAAAAGTCATCAACCGGCCGGCCACATGGAGGAATTTCTTCTCCTGAGGAGTCAGGAATTTCTTGGCTTCGCTGAGGTAGCCTCGCGTTAGGGCCTCAAACATTGGGATTTGCACTTTGACGGCTTCCAGATTGGTGTCGTCTTCTCGGGTGGGACTGGTGGTAGACCGGACCAGATCCCCAAAGTCATAATGGACCCGGCCGGCCATTACCGTATCCAGATCTACCACACACATCGCTTTGCCGGTCTCCCAATCTAAGAGCACATTGTTGAATTTTGTATCATTATGGGTGATCCGCTCCGGGATCTTTTCTTTTTCAAAGGCATCCATCAAGTTTCGAACCCACGGCTCCTGTTCCCGCACAAAGGCAATCTCTTCTTTGGCATCTTTGACCCGCCCTACCGGATCGGCCTCAATTACAGCCTTAAGAGTATCGAGTCGCTTGCAGGCATTGTGAAAGTCTGGAATGGTGACATGGAGTCGTTCCCCCGGAAGATCGCTCAGCAAGGTTTGGAACTCTCCAAAAGCCCGTCCTGCCTCAAAGGCATGTTCCAGGGTCTCCGCTACCTCCAAAGAATGGACCTTTTCCACACAAACAAACGTCCGCCAGTAATCCCCATACTCATCCACATAATACGGCAACCCATCATGGGTAGGGATGACGGTCAAGACGCGGCGGGTGATTTGATGAGCCCCGTTCTGCCGGAGCTTATTCAAAAGATGGGTCGTCACCCGCATGATATTTTCCATCACCGCCACCGGATCGCGGAAGACGTTCTTGTTGATCTTCTGATGGATATATCGGACCAGAACACCCCCCTGATCATAGGTCGCCGTATAGGTCTCGTTGATATGACCGATCTTACACAGCTCAGCATGAAGCAGCTGGCCGTAAATCCGAAACTGCTGCGAAACTTTCAATAAATGTTCCCTCACATATGGCGGCATGTTTTCACCTCCGCATCTGACCTCATCCTTCGCTGCTTGCAACTGTGTTACTGATCCATACTCTTACCCCTGAAGAAAAAATGGCTCAAGCACAAGTCCCGAATTCTGAATCAAAAAATGAAGTCGATAGCGCCTACCCGATCGACCGGTTCCGGATTTCTCGAGGGGTCCTTGTTTCTATCCTCTATGAAGATCGACGGGTGATGGCCGTTGATAAGCCCTACGGCTGGCTGCTCGCCCCTCTGCATTGGACCCGTACAAGTCGAAACCTTCAACGGGCCTTTGCCCAGGCGATTGCAGAGGGAGCTCCCTGGGCCCGTCGGCGCCATCTTCGATACCTCCGGTTTGTCCATCGGCTGGACGCTGATTGTACCGGAGTCCTTCTGCTGGCCAAAAATGAACCGACCCTGCGCGTCCTCAGTCGACTCTTTCAGCGACAAAAAGTCCAGAAATTCTACCTGGCCATCGTCGTTGGTGTTCCCCAAACGGAACAATGGGAAGTCGAACTTCCCATCCGAACCTTATCCCATACGCATCCGGTCCGAGTTGTGGTAGATCCTAGGCATGGGAAACCGGCCTGGACCCGATTCTGGAGAATCGGGAGCGGATTCCGATGGAAAGGGCAGGAAGCCAGTGTCGTACTCGCTCAACCGATGACCGGCCGAACTCACCAGATTCGAATCCACCTGGCCCACGGTGGCCATCCCATTATCGGAGATCCCCTCTATGGGAAGCCATCCTCGGCTTCGGATTCTGTTCCCCTTGCCCTCCGATCGGTTCGCTGCGCCTATCTCGACCCTTTCACTCGTAAACCAGTGGATATCCGAGCCCCTGTCACCGCCTTTCTCCGCTCTTACCATGTCCCTCAATCCATCCTCCAACAGGTCCTCCATATGCTTTTGACGCCTCTCTCTTTTTCCTGATCGGATTCATTTCCTTCTGGGCAAATGGAGCCTCATTCGAAACAATCTTCAGACACGAAAAAACGAACTGCGAAGAAGCCGTATGGTACGCATTCTTGAAGCCTTCATTCAACCACTGGGAATCGTATGGGGACTGTTGATCCTCATGGCGATCGGTTCGGTATGGAAGCGACATCTTCGAACCGCCCTGGCCTCGGCCTTTGGGGCAATTCTTCTTTATGTCTTTGGCGCCACGTCGGTCCCTGCAAGGCTCTTAGCCTCCCTCGAAACCCCCTGGCTGAATGCCACAGTGGACCATGTGACGAACACGGTGGACGTGGTGGTAATGTTGGGTGGGGTAGCGGACTATTCTCCATACGACGTGTTTGACGCAGATTTCGGGATGGCCGTCGATCGCGTCCTGACCGCAATGGAATGTATCCGTCGCGGAAATGCCCGTGTTTTAGTCCTGGGCGGTGGACGACCTCGGGGGACAAAAACTCCCATCAGTGAAGGAGAATTATTGACTCCCTGGGTCCGAGAATGGCTTCCGAAAGATTGCAAGATATATCATTTACCAATGCCCCGGACCACACGTGAAGAAGGTCTTTACTTCAAACAACTTGCCGAAAAACACGGATGGAAAACCTTGATCCTCGTAACCTCCGCCGCTCATATGCGTCGGGCCCGAGGGGTTTTTCGTGCCCTAGGCTTTGAACCGTATTGCGTGGCCTGCGATTTTATCGGACAAGCCGCCTTTCTAGGATGGAAAGATCGACCTTTTAACCCGGTTCCTAATCCTCAAAACATTGATCTTTGGGATAATTATCTCCACGAACAAATCGGCTGGATCTACTACCGCCTTCGAGGCTGGGTAAAGGAAAAATAGAGGTTTCCCGTTAGCTTGTTGCAGATTGAGCGGGCTGAGAAACCTCCTTCTCTTGAGGTTTCCCGCCAGCTTCGATCCAAGCGTTGGCCGATAGAATCAATAACCCGCCCACAACAAGCCGAAACGTCACCTGCTCATTCGAATAAGAAATTCCTACCCATCGAGACAGCAATCCCGGCAGAAACAAGGCCCAGCTCACCGCAAAAACCGGTTCCATACAATAAATCAATCCGGCCCGCGACGGATCCACCAACGGTTGCCAGCGATTCATCAAAAGATATCCCCCCAACGTACAAATCCCTACCAGCACCCCCAAGGCCAACAACGGAAATACCCCGGCATAAGCCTGACACCATGCGCTCCATGGAGCTCTGGCCCAAACCCCGGCAACCACTCCACACAATGCCATCACCAGAAACATCACGCTCGAAAAACCCAGATAGTCCGTGCCGCGGTATCGGGGGTGATTCAACCATAAGATCTGTCCGGCAAACATCACAGCCGCCGCCAGCGTCTCCAATTCTCCCCGACCCATACGAAATGTGCGCGGATCAAAACGAGACAAAATCCCTACCCCAAGCATCACCACACAGGCGGCAAGCAAAATCCTCGGTTCCGGCCATCGACGCCGCCGCAATGCTGTCCAGAGCGGCAAAAGGATGACATATCCCTGGGTCAAAAATGCCGAGATCGAAGCCGTCGTATAAGCCAAACCGTCCATCTGAAAGACCATCCCGGCACTTCCCCAGATGCCCAACACGAGGCCTTGCTCCCACTCCCGCCGCGTCGGCCAACGACCCCGCCAAGCATTCCACAGTCCTAATAAAATTCCGGCCAGTCCAAACCGATACGCCACCCCACAGGAGGAAAAAAACCAGCTGGAACAATCCGGCAACCGATGGGCTTGCTCCAACTGCAAGGCGCGCATCAACGGAAAGCTGACCGACCAACACACCGTCGCGAGGACCAACATCCAGGCCGCTTTTGGAATCCCGAGCCAGCACCGCTGTCTCAGCGCTTCTTCCGTCAATACCTCCCTCATCGACAAATCCCCCGCGTGGATGTACGAACGAACTCGACGAAATGCCGAATCTCGGGCAAATCCGGAAACTCCGCCTGGATCCGTGCCAACGC
>CAZBKV010000236.1:4013-4759 GCA_964492575.1 uncultured Verrucomicrobiota bacterium
GTCTATAGCAAGCCCCTCGCGAAAAAGAATCCGAAAGGCCTTGCGAATCGCCGTTCGAGCTTCCAACGAAACCCCGCGCCGTTCCATCCCCACCTTATTCACCGTCCGAACCGTGGCCGGATTCCCGTCGGCCATCATGTACGGTGGCACATCCTGCACCACCTTGGAACAGCCGCCGATCATGGCCATCCGTCCGATCCGGCAAAATTGATGCACCGCAGCCAGGCCTCCAATCACCGCGTAATCCTCCACAACGACATGACCCCCCAAGGTTGCTACATTGGACATAATGACGTAGTTTCCGATCTCCACGTTATGGGCAATATGGGCGTAAGCCAGGATGTGGTTATGAGACCCAATCCGTGTCGCCTCTCCATCCCCTGTGGCACTATTTACCGTCACGTATTCCCGGAACGTATTAAAATTACCAATCTCAACCCGCGTCACCCCACCCTTCCATTTCAAATCCTGAGTCTTTAAACCGATTGAGGCAAAGGGATAGATCTCATTGCCTTCCCCTAATCGGGTGACGCCGTCAATCACCACGTGGGAATGAAGTTTACAACGCGGTCCTAGTTCAACGTCCGGACCGATGACACAATACGGTCCGATCCAACACCCCGGCCCAATGCGAGCCTTGGGATGCACCACGGCCGTTGGATGAATCCACGTCTGATCCGTTTCCCGTTCCTGATCCATAGTCTTTCCAGTGTTGCCTTAAATTTCCCTTCTTCCCCCGCGGCGCG
>CAZBKV010000237.1:0-4745 GCA_964492575.1 uncultured Verrucomicrobiota bacterium
TAAAGAATCTGATTCAACCGCTCTGCCTGGCTGGGATCCTTTGCCAGTTTAAACGGCTGGGTTGAATCCACATATTGATTGGCCCGATCGATAATTGCCCAGATCTCTTTCAATGCCGCTTGGAGTTTGTGTTGCAGCAGAAGTTCCCGAACCGTCTGTACATGCTGCTCCACTTCCTTTCGTAGTTCATCATGAGGAGCTGGCACCACACCCTCTCGATACCGATGAAGCATCGACAACGAACGATTTAACAAATTCCCCAACCCATTGGCCAACTCGGCATGGTAGCGAGTTGCAAATCCGGCATCCGTCCAATTTCCATCCGGTCCAATATCCAACTCCCGAACCACATAATAACGGAACGCATCCACTCCCCATTCCTGGATCACGGCCACCGGATCCACCACGTTTCCCAAACTTTTACTCATCCGCTGGTTATCCTTCTGCCACCAACCATGGACGAGGATCTGCCGTGGCAACGGAAGCCCTGCGGCATGAAGCATGATCGGCCAGTACACGGCATGGAATTTGATGATGTCCTTTCCAATCACATGGATATCAGCCGGCCATAGGGAAACGGTAGGATCGATCGGGAAGGCCGTTCGGTCCGGCAACCAATCTGCTAACGGCTGAATCACCCCCGCATCTCCCAGCATAGCCGGATAGCTGATGTAGTTGATCAAGGCATCAAACCAAACATAAGTCACAAATTCCTCGTCAAACGGGACCGGAATCCCCCATTGCAACCGACTCTTCGGACGGGTGATACAAAGGTCTTCCAGCTTGTTATTTTCAAGGAACCCCAGAACCTCGTTTCGCCGATAATCCGGGGCCACAAACTCGGGGTTCTTCCGAATATGCTCTAAGATCCAGTCCTGATAAGCACTGATGCGGAAGTAATAATTCTCCTCGGCCAAATAAATCACCTCCCCATAGGCCGGATCAAAGGTCCCGTCCGGACGACGATCCCGTTCTGTCAGAAACGTCTCTTCTTTGGTAGAGTAGTATCCCTCATATCGGGCTTTATAAATATCCCCTTTCTCATAAATCTTCTGAAGCATGGCCTGGACGATGGCCTCATGCTTCGGATCCGTCGTTCGCACAAAACCGTCATTGGACAAGTTGAGCGTTCGAGCAAACTGCTGCCAGACCTGCGCTAACTCGTCGCAATACTCCTGCGGCGACTTGCCGGCAGCCACGGCGGCCTGTTGGACCTTCTGCCCGTGTTCATCCGTTCCGGTCAAATAGAAAACCGGCTCCCCCATTGCCCGATGCGCCCGGGCAATCACATCGGTAATCACCTTCTCATAGGCATGCCCAAGATGGGGGCTGCCATTAACGTAATCGATCGCCGTTGTCACATAAAATCGCTTTCTCATCGTCAAGCCTTTCAGTGTGGCCAAACTCCCCTCTCTTGGCAAATCTTCTCGTGCCAAAGATAAAACCTTCTTCTGATCCTGTTTCGCCGACACTGCCTTTTCCAAACACAGTCGCCGGGGTATCCGGTATGAAACCCATCGAGCTCCCTTTCGGAAGCAAAGGCAGCGGCAAGAAGAAAAAGGTCCCCTTCCTTGGAAGGAAAGGGACCTTTTTTTCTTCTTTTCTATACTGGCACGAAGCAGACTATGGCCTGTTGGGAAGACGGGAAGGTTAATGTCTGGCGGAGCGAGGGGACTGAGCTTTCGAGCCTGTCCGACGGGTCTGTCGAGCGCGCACCGGATTGCGCCTGAACACATTCTTCTTCGGCAACCATTTCGCCAAGCGTGCCTTAATCGAAGCGTACTCCGGACGGCCAGCCAGGTTCACCCACTCCAGAGGATCGGTCTGATGATCATACAACTCCTCTGATCCATCCATATAGCGGATATAGCGCCATCGGCCGTCCCGCACCGCATGGTTCATATATCCCATCGTGCTCACAGCCGGTCGATTCCACTCTGCCTTCGGATTGGCTAGCAACGGACGAATACTGACTCCCTCGCATTGCTTTGGAATCGGAAGCCCCGCCAAATCACACAGAGTCGGAAAGATGCACGTATAATCCACCGGCCGATCGCAAACACTGCCCGGTCGGGTCAGTCCCGGAACCATCCACATCATCGGCGCCCGAGTGGCTTCCTCCCACAAAACCGTCTTAGCCCAGTGCTGCTTTTCTCCATGATGCCATCCATGATCACTCCAAAGCACAATAATCGTATTGTCGCGATAAGGGCTTCGCTCCAGGGCATCCAACAATCGACCGATTTGGGCATCCGCAAAGGAAGTGGCCGCCAGATAGGCCTGAATCACCTTCTCCGGTCCATGGGGAACCCGACGAATCGCTTCGTCAACCTCTGGATGGGCCATTCGGCGGCCGACCGGACTCACATCATCCAAATCATGGGGATTAATCTTAGGTTGATGCACCCGGTGCAACGGATAAAGATCAAAGTACTTCTTCGGAACATTCCACGGCACATGCGGACGATGAATGCCACAGGCCAGGAAGAACGGACGGTCATATCTTCGCTTTAACTTAGCGATCACATAGCTGGTAATCCGGTAATCGATCAAATCCTTCTCGTGATTGTTCGGCACAATGTGCCAATGGAATCTGCCGACGTGGATCTCTTCCCGTCTCCGTTGCCCTCCGGTTATGTCGTTGCCCCGGTCTTCTCCCTCGTAAGAGTCATTGATCGGACCAAAATCGTCCCAGTCGCTATACCGCACCATCCTCGCATGCGTAATCTTTCCGGCCCCGGCCACATAATACCCATGCTGTTTAAACCAGAGAGGAATGGTCATGACGTTCGGCAAAGCACGAATCCAATTAATGGTATTCCAGTAGACCCCGGTTGTGCTCGGACGCATCCCGGTGATCAAAGCGGTTCGAGAGGGATTACAAAGGGGAGCCGCACAGTACGCGCGGGAGAAGCGCATGGCCTGTCGGGCCAACCGATCCAGATTGGGGGTAATCGCCTGGCCTTCGCCATAACAGCCTACCCACGTCCTCAAGTCATCGATCGCGATAAAGAGAATGTTCGGTCGTTTCGGAGCTGCCCAAAGAGAGGCGGCCAGCAAAAGCGCCCCCATTCCTCGCACGACCTGTCCCCACCGCCAACCAAAACAGAAGTCTTGCATCTTTTTCATGGTCTACTCCTATTGGGCTTTTCCGGTTCTTTTGATAAAAAACACTGCTTTGGGACCAAAAAGATTCGACGTTTTAGTATACAAGAAGGCTTCAAAAGAAGAAATAAAATCGATTTTTTTATCGATATTCCAATTGCTCTTTATCTCGGTTCCTTCTCTCCTTCCCCCGCAAAAATCCCTCGCTTCGAAACCCTTGCCACAAAAACAGAACTATAGTCCAATAACATCTAGAGAGAGGATCCTCCTTTTGTCTTCTCCTCATGCAACCACCGGTCTTTGAGTCCTTTTAAGAAAGACCACTGCAGCCCCACCCTTACGCTGATCCTATCCTACGCACTTTACCCGCTGGGATTTATCCATAACCAAGAGCCACCAAACGCTCTCTCCCTCTCCTTTAAAACCGCGGTACGAACCGCAGAACCTTGTTTTTAGAGCTTGTCCAAAAAAGTATCGGTCGATTTTTTCTATATTGACGCGTTGGGGACAACGCGTTCTATCGCAAATGGCTTTCGGAGGCCAAGGAAAGGGTAGGGCGGTTTGTCCTCAAACCGCCGCAAGGAAATTTCATTTTTCCCTTTTCCCCGGCGCGCTGGGGACAGCGCGCCCTACCTTTCAATTCCTTTCGAATGCTCAGGGCAAGGTAGGACGGCTTGTCCTCAAACCGCTGCGAAAAAGTGTTTTTGTTTGACGGATGCCTAGAAAAATCCAATAAAACGAAAATCCCACTAACCCCAACAACGGCATGACCCTGATCTCAGTCCTTGCAATCACCCTGCTAATCGCCTTCTTGGCGGGTCGCGGGTGCGCACGGATCGGGGTGCCACGGGTGACCGGGTATGTCATCGCGGGGTTCCTGGTCGGTCCTTCCGTCCTCAACGTCCTTCCTCCTGCCCATCAGGAACACCTGGCTTTTGTCGGGGAAATCGCTCTGGCGTTGATCTTGTTTAACATCGGAGGCGAGTTCGACCGTCAAATGCTCCGACGAATCCATGTGGATCTGCTTGCCTTCGGACTCGCCTTAGCGGCTTTGGTCGTTTTGACTGTCTCAACCATTGTCTGGATGTGGAGCTGGGGGGTGATGAAACTGAACCTTGTTTCGGCAATCGCCGTGGCCTCCATCCTCGGATTAACCGCCCTGGCCGCAGCCCCACCTACCACCGTTCTGGTCATCCGGGAATACGACGCCGAAGGCCCGTTGACCCGCACGATTCTGCTGTTTCTGTTGTTGGGTACCTTGACCGCGATTGCTGGGGCTCGACTCGCTATCGGAGCCTTCGAAGGGTTGGGAGTCTTAGGAGAAAAAAACGGGGCCGGCTTCCTGGGATGGGTCGTCCTTCGAATCGGTTGGTCCTTTGCTGGAGCGATTTTGGTTGGAGCCCTCCTAGGTCTATTAATCAGCTATTGGGAACAATATGAACCGCATGAAGGGGAACTGATCCTAGGCGTCCTTTGCACCATTCTGGTCGGACTTCTATTAGCCGAATGGCTTGGATTAGAACCAATGCTGGTCTCCCTTACCATCGGAGCCGTTCTTGTCAATGCCTCCAACAACGGAACCGAAATCCATCATGCCGTCAAAAGCGCCGTCCAATCCATCTACGCCCTCTTCTTTGTCC
>CAZBKV010000238.1:0-1296 GCA_964492575.1 uncultured Verrucomicrobiota bacterium
TGGGGCCGGACAGTTTGCCGAAGTATGGCTCCGGATCGAACCCCTTCCGCGAGGCTCTGGCGTCGAGTTCACCCAATCGCTGGTCGGGCAAAACGTGGACCGAGCCTTTGTGCCTTCGGTCGAAAAAGGAGTCAACGCCGCTTGCGAAGAAGGCATTCTGGCCGGATATCGCATCGTGGACCTGAAAGTCGATTTCTACGACGGCAAACAACACCCGGTGGACTCCAACGATATCTCCTTCCAGATCGCCGGGAAAGAAGCCTTCCGGGAGGCCTTCCTCAAGGCCAATCCGTGCCTGCTGGAACCAATCCACTTAGTGACAGTCAAAGTTCCCGAAGACGCAACCGGCGCGGTCATCGGAGACCTCTCAGCCCGCCGAGGAAAAATTCTCGGAATGGACAGCGAAGGGGGCTTCCAAGTCATCCGGGCCTATGTCCCCGCCATGGAGCTGTATCAATATTCCACCACCCTCCGTTCCCTTACCGGAGGCCGAGCCGTTCATACCGAAAAATTCGACCACTACGAAGAGATGCCCAAAGAGTTAGAGCAGAAGATCATCGAACAAGCCAAACGGGCTAAGGAAGAAGACTAAAAAGAAGGGTGGTTTTCTCTCCTGTAAGAGCGCTTTGGGTAGGACTCCTCATTGAAAAACGAAGGCAAAGGGGGAGAGAAAGAGATGTCTTCTCCTGCAAAATAAACGATAAATCTCCCCTCCCCTGAAACTTGACGCCATTTTCCCAAGATTCCAAAATAGAGATTTGTTGAGGGGTGGAACGGCTGACAGGGAAAATAACACAAAAGAAAACGCTGTCAGGTGCCGGACCGTTTCACCTATCACCACCGATCAAATGTTGCAACCGAATGAATCCGGCCGAATTTCAAAACAGAACATGCCAACCAGGGTGAAATCGTGGACCTCGAAGAAATCAAGGTCATCATTGACCTGATGAAAAAGAACTCCATTACGGAGTTTGAGTGGGAGAAGGAAGGATGCCGGGTCCGCCTCAAACGCACCCCCGAGGGCGTGTGGCAGCAGATAGAGGCCCCGCCACCCCAAGCTTTACCATCCGGTCTTCCTTCGGCCGCGCCTTCGAAGGAAACCGTTCCTCCTTCGTCTTTGGAATCACCCTCTCAGCCGGCGTCTGAAGAGATCGAAATCAAAGCTCCGATGGTAGGGACTTTTTATCGGGCCCCGGCCCCAGATGCTGCCCCCTACGTGGATATAGGAAGCGAGGTGGAACCGGATACGGTGGTTTGCATCATCGAGGCTATGAAGGTGATGAACGAAATCAAAGC
>CAZBKV010000238.1:1306-4691 GCA_964492575.1 uncultured Verrucomicrobiota bacterium
AAGTAAAAGGAGTCATTACGGAGATTTTGGCCGAAAATGGGAAACCGGTGGAATATGGGCAACCCTTATTCCGCGTACGTCCGAAATAGATTGCCCCCTCTAGCCACGAACCAAGGCCTTTCAAAACGGAGCGTCGTTGAAGCAACGGACACCAACCAACCCCATGTTTGAAAAAATCCTCATCGCAAACCGCGGGGAGATCGCCGTTCGAATTATCCGAACCTGCCGGGAAATGGGGATCAAAACCGTGGCGATCTACTCCGAGGCGGATGCCAACTCGATGCATGTGCAACTGGCCGACGAAGCCGTTTGCATCGGCCCTGGCCCCAGCACGGAAAGTTATCTACGAATCGACCGGATCATCAGCGCCGCAGAGATCACCGACGTGGATGCGATCCATCCGGGCTACGGCTTCCTGGCCGAAAATCCCAACTTCGCAGAGATCTGTGAAAGCTGTAATATTCGTTTTATCGGGCCCAGCGCCCAGGCCATGACCGCCTTAAAAGACAAGGCCAGCAGCCGTGAATTGGCCAAAAAAGCCGGGGTCCCGATCCCGCCCGGTTCCAATGGGGTCGTCAAAACGGAACAAGAGGCCCTCGAAGTAGCTCGAAAAATTGGCTATCCGGTCCTCATCAAGGCGGTCGCCGGAGGCGGCGGGCGAGGAATGCGAGTCGCCCATAACGACATCTCCCTGGTCAAAGGATTCCATACCGCCCGCCAAGAAGCCGAACGTTGTTTCGGAAATCCCGACGTTTATATCGAAAAATACTTCGAAAACCCTCACCACATCGAATTTCAAATCCTCGCCGATATAAAAGGAAATATCATCCATCTAGGTGAACGCGACTGTTCCATCCAACGACGTCATCAAAAACTCATCGAAGAAACCCCTTCCCCTCTTCTCCAACGGTTCAAAGATCTCCGAAAAAAGATGGGACGGGCAGCCATCCGAATCGCCGAAGCCGCCGGCTATACCAATGCCGGTACCGTTGAGTTCATCGTCGATCAAGACGGAAAGTTTTATTTCCTCGAAATGAATAAACGCATTCAAGTAGAACACCCAATTACCGAAGAAGTCCTTGGGATCGACTTAATCCAACAGCAAATCCTCATCGCCATGGGAGAACCCCTCCAAATCAGCCAAAGCAGCGTTCAACTCAAGACCCATGCCATCGAATGCCGAATCAATGCAGAGGATCCCTTTGAGGATTTTCGGCCTTGTCCTGGGCTGATCGAATCCTATTTTCCACCCGGTGGACACGGCGTCCGTCTAGATAGCCATGTGTATGCAGGCTACGAAATCCCACCCCACTACGATTCCATGATTGGCAAACTGATTGTCACCGGAAAGACGCGCGAAGAATCGATTCGCCGAATGGCCCGTGCATTGAGCGAGTTCATCATCGGCGGCATTCAAACAACAATCCCTCTTTACCAGGCAATCATGCAAGATCCGGATTTCCAACGGGGAGAATACTCGACCGGTTTTATTGAAAAATTCCTCAAACCAAATACAAAAAGTTAAAATTCTGTCGGGGAACCGACAATGAAAACCACATGCCAGAAAGCAATCCTCCATCAACTTATACCGAAAGGTCCTCCGAGGATCCCCTCTCTGCTCATGAACTGTCTCGATCAAGAAAATAGAGATCCTTTCAACTACCCACGACATTCCTGTGGTTTGTTTGGGGTCTATGGCCATCCGAAAGCGGCCGAATTAACCTACTACGGTCTCTTCTCTCTTCAACATCGCGGGCAGGAAAGCGCAGGAATCGTCACTTGTCATGAAGGACGATTCTATAGCCACAAAGGAATGGGGTTAGTAGGCCAAGTCTTTAACATAGAGATTCTAAAAGGCCTGCCCGGTTCGATGGCCATTGGACATACTCGTTATTCCACCACAGGAGCCAGCCATCCCCGAAACATCCAACCCCTTACGGTCGAAAGCGCAAAAGGACAAATCGCTATTGCCCATAACGGAAATCTAACCAATGCCTGGAAACTGCGCTTGGAACTCGAAGATCGCGGTTCCATCTTCCAAACCACCACCGACAGCGAAATCATCGCTCACCTTCTTGTCCGACCCACCATCAACGGAAAAGAAAACAACCTGCTTGTCACGCTCCGTCAAATCCAAGGAGCCTATTCCCTTCTCATTATGACCGAAAAAGAGCTGATCGGAATCCGGGACCCCCACGGATTCCGACCCTTGGTCATCGGTCGTCTCGGAGACGCCTGGGTCTTAGCCTCCGAATCCTGCGCCTTTGACATGATCGAGGCCGAACTGGTCCGAGACGTGGAACCAGGGGAGGTTGTCATCATCAACGAATCCGGTCTACACAGCATCAAGGCCTTTCCGGAACATACACGCCAGGCGTTTTGCATTTTTGAATTTGTTTACTTCGCCCGGCCCGATAGTTACATCTGCGGACGAAACGTCCATCAAGTTCGAGTAGAAATGGGTCGGCAATTGGCTCGAGAACATCCTATAGAAGCAGATATTGTGATTCCAGTTCCTGATAGTGGTAACTCGGCCGCCTTAGGATATGCCTTGGAATCGGGAATTCCGTTTGAAATGGCCTTTGTCCGCAATCACTATGTAGGTCGCAGTTTTATCCAACCCTCTCAGCTAATCCGCGATTTCAACGTCCGAATCAAACTGAATCTCATCGCCGACTTGGTCCGGGGTAAACGAGTGATCATTGTAGATGACTCCATCGTTCGAGGGACCACCTGCAAAACCCGCGTCCACACATTGAAAGAAGCCGGTGCCAAAGAGGTCCATGTCATGGTGAGTTGTCCACCCCATGTTTATCCCTGTTACTATGGCATTGACTTTCCGGACCGGAGTAAACTGATGGCCGCAAACCATTCGATTGAGGAAATCTGCCGCTACCTGAAAGCCGACTCCCTTTCTTATCTCTCAATGGAAGGAATGATCCAGGCTACCGGACTTCCTCGCGAGACCTTCTGCACCGCCTGTTATGATGGAAATTATCCGGTGCCATTTGATCCTTCGTTCCATAAACTGATTGCAGAAGAACGAAGAACCCGTCGATTTTCCCTTGTAGATAAACTTTTAGAAGAACAACGACAACAAGATCTGCTATAAAAAATAGAAGCCACTAAAAGGCCTCGAACCGAATCCTTAATTTTGTACCCCATTCAAAAGATAGAGCACCGCCATCCGAACCGCTAAGCCATTGGTCACTTGTTCCAAAATCACAGAACGATCACTATCGGCCACCTCACTATCCACCTCCACCCCCCGATTGATCGGACCAGGATGCATGATCAAAACATCCGGCCTCATCTTTTCTAATCGCGCCCGATGGATCCCAAAAAATCGGGTATATTCTCCCAAACTGGGAAACATCCCTCGCCC
>CAZBKV010000239.1:0-4685 GCA_964492575.1 uncultured Verrucomicrobiota bacterium
GACCGGCTCAGAGGCAGATGATAACCCCTTTCGCTTCTCCACCAAACTTTGGTTCAATACTTAGGACAGTTTGGGAAGGCTCGGAAGATTAGTCGGGGATGGGATCATTCGGACCGATCGGTTTGCCTTCCCAATAGGGGATTCCGTTTCGCAGTTCGATCAGACGGGGTTTGCTTCCTGGTGCCGGTGGAGCATCGTGTTTGGGAATCCACCGAGCCAATGTATGTCGGATTGTTTCATATCGAGGATCGCCTGCGAGATTGGTCCATTCGTTGGGATCTTTTTTCAGATCGTAGAGTTCTTCGGAGCCGTCGGCATAGCGGATATAGCGCCAACGTTCGGTTCGAACGGAATGGTTACCGGGGCCATGGGTGGTGATTGCCGGCCAAGGCCATTGGGCTTGTGGGTTGTCTAGAAGGGGTTTGAGAGAATGGCCCTCCAGTCCGCGGCGCGGGGGCAGCCCACACAGGTCGATCAGGGTCGGGTAAAGATCAAGAAGCTCCACGGGTCGATGGCAGCGAGCCCCGGCAGGAATTCCGGGACCGGCAAGAATAAGAGGTACGTGAGTCGACTCTTCCCATAGAGAGTTTTTCCCGGTGATTAGCTTTTCGCCCAAGTGCCATCCGTGGTCGCTCCATACAACAATGATGGTATTCTCTTCGGCATCGGTTTCATGTAGAGCATCTAAAAGTCGCCCAATTTGGGCATCCAAGAAACTCACACTGGCCAGGTAGGCTCGGACAAGGGGCTTCCATTGATGGTGGGCTCGGAGCCATTGGAGCCGGGGTTCAGGAAGTTTCCAATGGAGATACCAGGAGAAACGTGGGGTATCGTCCCGGTCATCGAATCGGACCGGGGGAAGCAGAAGAGAATCGAGTGGGTAGAGTTCAAACCAATGGGGTGGGGCGTAGCAAGGAACATGGGGGTGTCGGAATCCAACGCATAGGAAGAACGGGCGGTCTTTCGGACGATGACGAAGCTGCTGGATGGCATACGAGGCTACATCGTAATCAAAGCATTGTTCATCCTTCTTCGGGAACGGCCCCCAATCCATCAGGGGGATATCGATGGGGGTATGGACGAATTTTTGTTTCGGGAGGGGTCGGAAGCCGCCGTGGTATCCCCATACGGAAAACTCGACGCCGTTTTTTCGTCCGGATTTGGGCGGGTAAGGGCCGTGATAGACTTTTCCGGTGGTGACGACCCAATAACCGTGGCGCATGAAGTATTGAGGCAGAGTGACCCATTTTTGGAAGCGAGGGACCACTCGAAACCAGGGATTGAGGGCATAGATTCCTGTGGTTGAGGGTCGCAGTCCGGTTAAGACACTGGTTCGGGAGGGATTGCAAAGTGGAGCTTGACAATGGGCGTTATCAAATACGATTCCACGAGCTGCTAACCGGCTTAAAACCGGGGTTTTTACTTGGGGATGACCTCCCAGCGGTTCCACCCAGTCGTTCAGATCATCAATGGCGATAAAAAGGACGTTGGGATGAGATCGGGCTTTTGGGGAGGCAGGAGGAGGTCCTGAAGCGGCGGAGAGATGGATGATGCTTCCGGCTATTCCGGCCAGGATTGCCACCCAAAACCGACTTCGTTGGAAAAACAGGCAAATGGCTTTGAGAGTCATAAGTTCATAAAAAACAAACTGAGCTTCTTTGCCAAGTCGAAAAAAGAAGGAGGCTTTTGGGGAAAAGAAGGCTCAGACAAGGCAGGGGAGAGAAAGATCCCTCCTTTGAGGTTGGGTGAAGAAGAGGGAGAAGGATCGGGGCAATACTCTTCTGGCAGAGCTTAGCTACAAAGATCGAATCTCTTGTTTCATAAAGATTGTATAAGAGATCCAGAAGCAGATCAGGGTTAGAGCGATCATTAATGTGATATAGGGAAAGACGATGAGCAGTGATTGGCCCAGAGGCAAGGGGCCTTCGAACCGTTCCATCGAAAGCTCTTCAAATTGTCCTACCATGACGAGGTTCTTGGCCGTTCGACGGGAAGGATTGAGGATGACGGAAGTCGCCTGCGAGTAAAGGACCGCTGGGGAGACGAGGCTGATTGTGTCGGCCACACGGCTATGACGGACCACCTGGTCAGGGTCTTTGGGGTTTTCGATCGGGGCAATTGCATTCGCAAGGAGATTGGAGAGGAACCCGATGAAGAAGGAGAAAAAGATCCACAGCGCCACGGCGGCGAGGGCGGAGGTGGCGATCGATCGGAAAAGGATAGAGAAAAGGATCGCCAGCCCGAGCCAGAAGGAGACATAGAAGATGCTCACAATTAGGTAGACAAACAGCCGACCTACTTCATCCCAGCTTGGGACCACCCCAACCGTCAGCAATCCCAGCCCGCTGATGAGGATTAACAGACTGGTGAACATGATCGCCACGGTCACCACCCCGGCTAGGAACTTGGCGTTGATGATGGCATCTCGATAGACCGGTTGTGAGAGGATTTTTGCCAGCGTGCCGCTGTTCCGTTCTCGGTTGATTGCGTCAAATCCCATGATGATCCCGATCAGCGGACCAAACAGGGCGATAAATTGTGTCAGCGAGATGAAGTGTCCTGGGGTTGTAAAAAGGAGGAGGAAGAGGAAGGAGGGTTTTTGAAGTCCCTCGGTGACCTCCCGTAAGGAAGCTCCGACCATGTAGGTCGTGATCAATGCAACCATGAAGATCAGGCAGAAGAGGATGAGGAACCGGGTTGAACTGAAATTGTCTGCTAATTCTTTTCGGAAGATCGTTCCCATAGGTCAGCCCTCCTGGAAGAACTGCATGTAGACTTGTTCGAGATCGGAGGCGCGGGCCTCCGGTCCCAGTTTTTTCTTGGCCAATTCGTCGATGGTTCCTACCCCTACCAGCCGACCTTGCAGCATGATTCCGACCCGGTCACAGATCCGCTGCACCTGATGCAGGAGGTGGGAGGAGAGGATGACAGTGATGTGGCGTTCTCGGCTCAGTCGTTTGATCATGTCCAACATTCGGGTGATTCCTTCTGGGTCGAGTCCTAAGGTCGGCTCGTCGAGGTAAACCAGCTTAGGATCCTTAACCAATAACTCCGCGATGCCCAGTCGTTGTCGCATTCCGCGGGAGTAATGTCCGACCAATTTGTCCCGTTCTTTCGTAAGGCCTACCTCTTCCAGGGCCTCATCGATTGCCTTCTGAGCTTGCTCGCCGTGCAAGCCGTTCAGTTCCGCCACAAATTGGAGGTTTTCCTCGGCGGTTAGATCGTCATAAAATCCGAGGTTCTCCGGGAGGTATCCCACTCGGCGTTTGACTTCTAAAGGTTGACGGACCGGGTCATAGCCAAGGACTCGGGCTTTTCCGCTGGTCGGTTCTGTCAATCCCAACAGCATTAGCAAGGTGGTGGTCTTTCCGGCGCCGTTGGGACCGAGGAATCCGAAGATTTCTCCTTCATAGACCTCCAGATTGAGGTGGTCGACCGCGGCCTGCCAACCATAGCGTTTGGTCAGATCTTCTGTCTTCACCACAACCTCAGGCATAGGATTCCTCCCTAACCGGTTCAGGCTTTACCGTCGGCCGAGTTTCTGGAAGGTGATGGCCATGCCAACGATCACCAGGGCAATCAACCCTACGCCAACCCAACCCCAGATGGTGGGTGCTTTGACGGTGATACGGAATTCGACACTGTCGTTGGCTTTCTCTCCATTGGCCTGTATAGCGACCGAGTAATCCCCAATCAAGGCCTTCTCCGCCGGGGTAATCTTAACCTGGACTTGTTTGATGTCTCCGGGCTGCAGGTCTTCCAGTTTCTCCGGGTCAAACTTCACCTTCCAGTTTTCCGGGGCAAAGGAGGTAAAGGAGATCTCTCGTTGCGGGGCCGAACCGGAATTTTTGACCAACAGAGGAATGCTGATCTCCTTGCCTCGCTCAGCCGGATAAGAGAGCAGGCCTGTGGGCGTAGAGATGGTCAGGTCGTATTTCCCGGTGATGATGACTTTCAGATCCTTCTCGGCCTGGGCCTTGGTCTTCGGACATTCTACGCGCACTTTAATCGTGTATTCCCCGGGCTCGACATTATAGGGAGGGGTTACTTCCACATTGACGGTTCGGCTGGATTGAGAGCTGATCTGTAGAGAGCTGATTTGTTTGGATTCATAGGCCGGTTTGAAGGAGACTTCCCAGCCTTTCGGGGCCTCGGCCTGGAAGTTAAACACGGCGTCTTGATCGGAATCGTTCCGTACGTCCAATGAAAATTCAAATTGCTCATCCGAAGCCCCTCGGAGCACCGGATACGAGGTCTCCAGAACGATCTTCTGTTGGGCCTGTTCCGGTTTCTGTACGGTCACCGTCGTGGAAGTAGTCTTGACTAATCGACCCTGGGGCGTCTGGGCTTCGGCTTCAATCGTGAATTTGTAGGTACCGGGAGGCAAGCGCTTCAGTTTCTTATCCTTCGGACGGGCACTAAACGTCAAAGTCTGGGTCTCATCCGAAGCAATGAAGATTCCGTTGATGATCGTACCGTAGCGTTTGATCTCGGCCACCCAGTTGGTCGGCTCCTGGGTGATTTTGAACCATACCGTCAGATCTTCCTGCCCCCGGTTTTTGACAATGAGGTCAATGCTGACGGTGTCGTCCGGATTAAGGACAACCGATGGATACTGGAACGCAATCGTGTAGGCATATTTGGGTTTTGAGGTTTGTTTGGATTGCTCTGCGGCCTGCAGGCCG
>CAZBKV010000240.1:0-4682 GCA_964492575.1 uncultured Verrucomicrobiota bacterium
TTTGGAATGAAAGAGGAAAATCGAGAGCATGGCAGGCCGCTGCTTCTTTCCCGAAAGCCCTATAGTTACCATCGTCAGACGGCGAAAGCCCTATAGTTACCATCGTCAGACGGTGGATTCTTCAGGATCGCGTTCTCGCACGCCGTCATCTTTTTCCATCCCCCGGCCGATTTTTCGGATGGACTTTACGAAAAACACTTCTCTTTCCGGCATAATGAAGAGATTGCGCCCTACGGATCCCAGATTTTTGCCTTCAGGCGGTTGTTTGATGGATCCCTTTTTCTGTATAGCTCGTCTCGAATTTTCTTCTTTTTCCAAGGAGCAATCTTTTCTTGCCCGTTGTCTCCCATTTCGAAGATCCTTACTTTCATCATGGTAAGTGCAGGATGGATTCCAGGAAGGGTAGATCGGCGTATGTCGGCCTTGCTCTGTGTTCTAGGCTTGTTTGGCTTTTCTCTGAGCTTGCAAGCTGCCTGGACGGTCTCTGAGACTCCATCTGGTCAATGGATCATCCGTCAGGACGGACATCCGGTGTTGCAGTATAATTTTCATACGGTCCCTGTGCCTTCAGGAGTCCATGGTCGCTATGCTGTAGCCCGGTCCGATTACATTCATCCCCTTTATGGACTGCACGGGGAGGTCTTGACGATGGATTATCCGAAAGATCATCCCCATCACCGCGGTATCTACTGGGCTTGGCCGGAAGTTATGTTCCAGGGCAAGACTAATGATCTTCATGCCCTGCAGGGGGTCTTTGCTCGGCCGATCCGGATCTTAAAAGCCAAGGGGGGAACCGACGGTGCAGAAATCGTGGCCCTGAATGTATGGAAATGGGAAAACCGAATCCCGATCGTTCGGGAGACCGTCTGGATCCGTGTTCGGGCGCAAGGGTCTTCGATGCGGATCCTTGATTTGCAATTTCAGTATAAGGCCCTTCAGCCTGGCATTTCTTTGGCCCGGCGGCATACCGATCTGTACGGAGGGCTGAACCTTCGCCTTTCCTCGCGTCGAGAGCAACGCATTGTTCGGCATATCGGTCCGGTGCGGTTCCCGGCGCCGGAATGTTGGGCGGAACTGATCGGAATCCCTCCGGGAGGAGATCAGCCTGTCGGCTTGGTCATCCTCCAGCATCCGGCCAACCCAGAGTATCCTGAGGACTGGATCGCCTATCCTGATCTCAACTGGCTTCAACCTGCCTTCCCGGCGGCAGGGACACGATTCGACCTTATCCCTCATGAACCCTTGATCCTGCGGTACCGTCTGATCGTTCGAGAAGGACCGGCTTTAAAGATACCTTACTCCCGGCTTTTTACAGAATACATCCAGGACTGGCAGCCGTTGTCTGAACTTCGAAAATATCAATTCGGAAAACCCACGGTCCTCCTCCGAAAATGGGAACACCTCATCGATCAATGCCCGCCTCAGGATTATCCCGCTGCCCAAACGGCTCTGCTTCGCCTCCTTCGGGAGACTTCTTCCCCGGACCTCCAACGTTGGATCTGCCAACGCCTGCAAGTGGTGGCCGACGCGAAAGCGGTTCCGGCCCTCATCCCTATGCTCCGGGATCCAAAGGTTTGCGGGGCTGCCTGCGAGGTTCTGGAAGTTCTGCCTGGGGAGGAAGTCAATCAAATCCTTCGGAAGGCGCTTCCAAACCTTCCTCCTTCCTGTCAACCTCCTGTTATCCGCCTGCTTGGGATTCGAAGAGATACAAATGCGGTTTCGATCCTCTCCTCCCTTATTCAGCGGCAGCCGCACTCTGTTGTCTCTGCAGCCGCGATTCAAGCGCTGGGTCGAATCGGAACCCGAAAGGCAGCTACAATACTGGAAACACTTCTCCAAAGCCAAAAGCTAACACCTGAACAGGTCCATGCTGCCCTGGCCTGTGCCGAGCGGCTGTCTCAGGGGACCACTTCCGATGTGCATCACGCCCGTCGATTGTGCCATCGACTTTTAGCGCATTCGAATCTGTCCATTCGGGATCAGGCAGCGTGTTGGCGTTTGTTGGCTTCTTACGAACCGGAAGCAGCGGTACGGCAGCTCGATCAATGGCTCCGGTCCGCAGACCGTCCTTCCCTCCAAGCCGCCGGGATCCTCCTTCCCCGGATTCCGGAGGAGGTTTTGATCCCATTTGCCGTGCAGCATTTCTCACACTATGGCCCGGCAGCCCGACAGATCCTGCTAGAAAATTTGATTCCCCGAAAATCCGATCCTCGTTTGCATCGACTTCTACGCTTGGCTCTCCAAGATCCGACCTGTGCCGAGATTGCGGCTCGGGGCTTGGCCCGCCTAGGCGATGCCAAAGATGTTCCCCTTCTGGCTGAACTTGCAGCCCAGAGCGGTCCGGCCGCCGCGACTGCTGCCCAGGCTTTGGTTCAAATTCAAGATCCAGAAGCGGATCAACGGCTTTGGCAGCTTGTCGAGTCCGGGTCTCCTTCGATCCGTCCGATTGCTGCGCAAGCCTGGGTAACCCGGCAAGGGAAGCATGCCTTTCCGCAAGTCCTCTCCTTCCTCACTTCCACAAATGAAAGCCTCATTCGGATTGCGATAGATGCAGTAGGAGATTGGGGAGGCGTTTCCGAAGCTCAGGCCTTAGCTGATCGGTTGGGTTCTATTCCGGAGAAGCTTCGGTCCGGTTTCTGGGCAGCTCTTATCCGTGTAGCTTCACGGACCGGACGAACGAATGAGCTTGTCCATCTCTTGGTTCAGGCCACAAAGAATCACCCCTCCCAACGGGCTTTTGTGCTGAGCGGGTTGTATGCCTTGCCTTGCCAGGCTGCAGAACAAGCCTTGATCGAGGCGCTTCAGAGTCAAGATCCTCTGCTTCTGACCCATGTCGCCAAGGCGTTACTGCGCTGGTCTGGCCCTCTATCGGCCGATCTGTGGCAGGTCCTCCGCCGTGCGGTGGCGGCGACATCGCCGGACACCGACTTTGGCCGTCTGCTCCGCAAGGCCTTGCAACGTGCCTATCTCCAAAACGCCCGCAATCTCTGCCTCGGCAAACCGGTGACCTCTTCCCACTCCTGGCAGGGCAACTTAGGCCCGGAACGAGCGGTAGATGGCAAGATTAATCTTTCTTCCTACTGGAGCTGCGCCCATACCCCCTCTTCCCTAACGGTAGATTTAGGCCAACCGTATTTTGTGAGTGCTGTCCGCGTGTATACGTACTGGGATGGACGCCGGTATTACCAGTACCGTGTCGAAGGATCCGTAGATCAACAACATTGGGAACTTCTAGGCGATAAATCCCACAATACCAAGCCGGCGACCAAAGAAGGGGATCTTTTCCTCTTTTCCCAACCCAAGCGGATTCGTTTCCTTCGGGTTACCATGCTGAAAAACAGCGCGAACCCTGGGGTGCATATTGTAGAGATTCAAGCCTTTGGTGTACCGCCTCAAGAGTAACCCCAAACCAGGAGCTTAGAACGATGAAACAGAAATCATCCATATCACGACGGACGTTTTTACGGACGGTAGCTACGGGTTTGGCGGCGCCTTGGATTGTTCCGGCCTATGTCCTGGGTGGGAACGGTCGATTTCCCCCCAGCGAGACAATCCAGATCGGCCTTATCGGCTGTGGCGGACGGATGCACGCCCTTTCCCGTGCGTTGGCGCGCTGTGCGGGCACGCGGATCGCCGCCGTCTGCGATGTGTATGAACCGGCGCGGGAATGGTTCCGGCAACACTATCAACTCTCGCCTAAAGACAGCTATCGGGATTTCCGAGAGCTATTGGCTCGCAAGGATATTGATGTGGTTGCCATTGCCACGCCGGATCATTGGCATGTGCCGATCGCTATTGCCGCCGTCAAAGCAGGCAAAGATGTCCACTGTGAAAAGCCTCTCAGTAACACCATTAAAGAGGGACGGCTCCTGGTAGAGACCGTTCGTCGATATGGCGCGGTTTTCCAGCACGGCACCCAGCTTCATTCCATGAGCGGGGTCCGGCGGGCCTGCGAGTTGGTCCGAAGCGGACGAATCGGTAGGCTGAAGAAAATCGTCATTGGATCTCCTCCTGGTTTGGCCACAACGGTCCAGCCTCCCATGCCGGTTCCGAAAGAACTGGACTATGACCTCTGGCTAGGACCGGCTCCATGGGCCCCTTATACCCATGCCCGAGTGTTTCGCCACAAGGGTTATCCGGGCTGGTACTTCATCAGCGATTACAGCAAGTCCGGCTGGATCGCCGGTTATGGGGTTCACGATCTGGACATCGCGCAATGGGGAATGGGAATGGAACGGAGCGGACCGGTCTTCATCGAAGGTCAGGGCGTCTTTCCGCGGCAAGGGTTATTCGACACGGTACTGACCTTTGAGATCCATTTCCGTTACGCCAACGGAGTGACCATTGAAATGACCGACACCGGCCGAAACCGTCACGGGGTTCAATTTATCGGTGAGGAGGGTTGGATCTTTACCCGCGGCGGGATGGAGGCCAAACCGGAATGGCTCCTGCGTGAAAAGCTGGGACCGCGCGATGTCCATTTGGAACGCAGTCCAGGTCATGCCCAAAATTTCATCGACTGTGTTCGGACACGGCGGCAAACCATCACGCCGCCGGAGATTGCCCATCGAGCTACCAGCACAGCCCTGTTAGGCGGGATTGCGCTTCGTTTGGGGCGACCCCTCCATTGGGATCCGAATCGCGAAGAATTTCTGGACGACCCAGTAGCCAACTGTCTTTTG
>CAZBKV010000241.1:0-4678 GCA_964492575.1 uncultured Verrucomicrobiota bacterium
GCCGAAATTATGGGAATCATCTGCAATATTCCATCTTTGAATGTGACTTGAGTCCCTCTGAAAAGCTTCAGCTGGAACGGGAGTTGAGTGAAGTCATCCAGCACGATGAAGATCAGGTGTTGTTTGTCGATCTAGGGCCGGCGGAACAGCGTGGGGAACGAGTAATTACAGCGATCGGGCTCCCTTACGTCCGCCTTGATAGCCCTTGCTACGTGTATTGAGAGCGGAAGGATAAAAAGCAGGAGATCAGCTTCTGTTTCTCCATTGCGTGGAAAATAGAGCCCAAGAGGACTCCAATTCAGGGCTTCTTCAAAAAGATTCGAAGATTCATTTTCCAGCGGGATGAGGTTATTTTCTTCCCCATAATGAAAGAGAAAGGGGAGAGAGGTCCCTTCCGGATTCTTTATCTTCAAAAGTTCCCCTCCCTGGGGGGATCGCAGCAATCGCTCTGGTTGTCTTTGCAAGCGCTTCGATCTTCGTATGGGATCGAACCGATGGTGGTAGTGAAAGAGGAAGGATGGCTGACCCAAAAGCTTCATGAAGCAGGGATCCCGTATGCTCTGGCCTCTTTTACTCATTGGAATCTTACGAAGATCTTGCATAACCTCCGACTCGCTAGAAAGATCGCCCAGCTGGCCTTGCAATTTCGGGCTTCGCTTCTTCATGCCAACGAGCATTGGATAGGACCGATTGGATGGTGGGCAGCTCGAAGGATTGGACGACCGTCGCTTTGCCATTTCCGGACCGGCTTGGCGGATCTGACCCCACGGCGAATTCGAAAATATCGCCTACCACGTTTTGATGCGGTTGTGGCGGTTGCGGAAGTCCTCGCCCAGCGGCTTCGAGAGTACAGTCCACCGGAAAAGATTCACGTCATACGCAATCCGATTCAGGTCCCCGATCGGCCGTCCCCTACTCCACAAACGCCTAAGCAGATTGCAGTCTGCATTGGAGCCATCGACCCGATCAAAGGGCAACAGAAGGTCCTCGAAGCGGCGACTCCCTGGCTGGCTCAAAGCCCTACGCATCTGCTCCTTTTTGTCGGCTACACAGACCGAGCCCCAAACTATGTAGCCCAAATGCGGCAATGGATTGAGACCCACCGTCTTCAAAGGCAGGTCCTTTTCCTAGGTCCCCGAGAAGATGTTCCCCGGCTTCTCCAAAACGCTTTGGCGTTGATCGCTTATTCTGAGATTGAAGGGGTTCCTCGGGTGGTGATGGAAGCGATGGCTCACGGCCGGCCATGCATTGTGTCAAATACCCCGGGAATGGATGAGGTCGTAGAAGAAGGAAAGACAGGATATCGGGTGGATTTTCAGAAATCCCTTACGCAAGTGTCGGAACTTTTAGCCCGGCTTTCCGCCGACAGCGATCTTTGGCATCAGATGAGCCGCAGGGCCTGGGAACGGGCACACCAGCTTTTTCGGCCCGAAACGGTGGCTTCTCAGCTCTTTTCCCTTTACCAGCGCTTGCTTTCTTGGAACGAAGAAAAAGGAAAAGGATCCCCCATCCGAAGCAGCTAAGGCTGTCTGACCAATCCATCCATCCTTCGGATCAGGCGCAAGATTACCCGGATCCCAGCACGGTTGACCCCGTATTCTTGCTGTAGGCGTTCTGCGACACGGGCAATGCGAATGGCTTCCTGGGGAAAGGCTAACATGCCGTAAGGGGGAAGCAGGACCGGCTCGATCCCACCCCATCGGCAATACAGAAGGAACATTCGCCGGGTCGTACCTGCCATCCGAGCAGCTACATCCAGGGCAAACAGGTCGTCTGCTCCTGGTTCCCAAGGCATCAAATTTCCGGCTTCTCGCATCGTCTCTCTCCTCTGCCACGCAGCTTATGAATTTTTTCCTTACGAAGACCGAGGACGGAAAGAAGATTGTGCAGCCAACCGTTCCCAAAGCCCCCGTTCTTCAGCCGACAGATGCTTGGGAACGACGATTTGCACGGTCACGTACAAATCTCCTCGGGTTCCATCTCGTCCGGGCAATCCACGGCCACGAATCCGGAGTTGACGCCCGCTGTCTGTGCCCGGTGGAATGCGAACTTTCGTAGGCCCTTCCAGGGTGGGAACTTCAATCACAGCCCCCAGCACAGCTTCCCATGGGGTGATTTCGACCTCGGTGTAGAGATCTCGACCGCGAACCTCAAAATCCGGATGGCGTTCAAAACGAACGCGCAGATACAAATCGCCAGGTTCCCCTCCGCCGATTCCCTGCCCACCTTTGCCAGGAACCCGAATCAACTGTCCGTCTTCCACCCCAGGAGGAATTCGAACACGAAACTGCTGGGTCTCCACACGACCGGTTTGAGGATCTACACGCTGAACCGTAATCGGTTTGACCGTGCCATGAATCGCCTCCTGCAGGGTCACCATAATGTCCCCCACAATGTCTTGGCCGCGCTGACGGACTTGTTCCCAACCCCCACGGCTTTCCCCGCCAAAGAGATCCTCAATGATATCCCCAAATCCACCACCCCATCGGTTCCCGCCAAAGAATTGCTCAAAGAAATCGCTGAATCCGGTTCCTCCGAAGCGAAACTCCACCCGCGGGCCTTGCCGCCTCGCTCCGGTCCCAGCACCGGCTCCGGCAAACTGGCTCATCCAATCCCAACCGGCTCCCCGCCGCTGGGCTTCTTGCCAGGCTGCTCCCAGCTCGTCATACTTCCGCCGTTTCTCTGGGTCGCTCAGAACCTCGTACGCCTCGTTGATCTCCTTAAACTTTTTTTCGGCCTCCTCCCGATTCTTTGCGACGTCCGGATGGTATTGACGAGCTAGACGACGGAATGCCTTTTTGATCTCCTCTTGCGAGGCGTTCCGCGGTACGCCGAGAATCTTGTAGTAATCTTTAAATTCCACAGCCATAGACTCCTTGCGTCTTTCTTTTTCCTAGGCACGGAGAGAACTGATCTCGTTCCAATCCGTTTCCTTTCTTTTCCTTAACCTTCACGCCCCATACCGTAAAGGGAGAACCAAAGGAAACGCATTTTCAATCTGCCGAATCTGGCAAATGCGACCTTGATCATGGATAACTTCGATAACATCAAATCGGAATGAGACCTGGGGGTTACCGATTTCTCGAAGGTATTGTAACGCGGTTCGGGAGAGGATCCGCCGTTTGTTGGGATCTACGGCTTGAGCAGGACGGGTCCATTGTCCGAAAGCCCGGGTTTTGACTTCTACAAAGACAAGGAGCCCCCCTTTACGGGCGACCAGGTCGATTTCTCCTTTCCCGGCGCGATAATTGCGGACGAGGATTCGATAGCCTTGTTTTCGCAGCCAGGAGACCGCTGCAGACTCCCCCTTGCGCCCGATCCATTCCGCCTCCGGCAAAGAACGTTTTTGTCTTAGTCGATCCCACAGATTTTGAATCCATCGAATCCAGTTTCGGGTGATCATCCTCCCTATAATGGCAATCTTGAGAGAAATCGTCCAGCGAAGGCGAGGGCTGTCTACGCGATGCCGGATCGAAACCTAAACCGATCACAAAAACAAAAAGGCCTTTTTGAGAAAAGGCCCTAGAAAGAGGCAGCGCGAACCAAAAGTTTGTCGTAGCCAGGACTTCTATCCGCGATGACCGACGCCACGCATCCCTTTTTCTTTCACGGCCAAGGCCCGCTTACCGATGCGCTTGCGGAGATAGGTTAATTTCGCACGCCGGACCTTCCCCCGCCGTTCGACTTCGATCTTCTCGATAAACGGCGAATGCAAAGGAAAGACCCGTTCCACTCCTTCCCCATAGCTGATTCGGCGGACGGTAAAAGTTTCATTTACGCCACGCCCTCGTCGAGCAATGACTACACCTTGGAAGACCTGGATCCGTTCTTTGTCCCCTTCGACCACACGGGTATGGACGCGTACCGTATCCCCCACATGGAACTCTGCCAGGTCCTTTCGCAGATAGGGGGCTTCGATTTTTTCTTGTATTCTCTGATCCATGGCTCTTACTCCTTGGTCTAAGATGCTTCGGGTTTTTCTTTGTGAAAAGCCTCTTTGGCCTTTTTCGGCGGGTGTTTTTGCTGTTGTTCCGCAGCGTTTGCTTGTTGGCGCTTTAACCACTTTTCATAAAGATCGGGCCGGCGTTGCCGGGTGCGCTCAATGGCCTGCTGAAGCCGCCACTTGGCGATCTCCTCATGATTGCCGGAAAGAAGAACCTCCGGCACACGCAGCCCACGGTACTCGGCTGGACGGGTATATTGGGGGTATTCCAACAACCCGTCACTAAAAGATTCTTCTTCGGCACTCTGTTCATCCCCTAACACCCCTGGTAACAACCGTGTCACTGCATCAATAATCACCATTGCCGGCAACGCCCCACTGGTCAGGACGTAATCCCCTATTGAAAGTTCATCATCGACCAGATGGGTCCGCACCCGTTCATCCACCCCCTCATAACTGCCGCAAATCAAAATCAGATGCGATTCTTTGGCCAACTCTTGAGCAATCTCCTGCCGGAACAGCCTCCCAGCCGGACTAAGCAAAATCACCCGACTCTTTTCCGTCCGCAAGCTTTCAACGGCCTCAAAAATCGGTTCCGGTTTCAGGAGCATCCCAGGCCCTCCACCGAAGGGCCGATCGTCCACGGTCCGATGTTTATCGTGTGCCCAATCCCGGAGATTGTGGATTCGCAAATCCAGCTGCCCGGATTGGCGTGCTCTCCGGAGAATACTCTCA
>CAZBKV010000242.1:0-4652 GCA_964492575.1 uncultured Verrucomicrobiota bacterium
TAACTCCCCTGTTTGTTGGGCTTTTTACAAAGTACAAATTGTGGAGCAGTCAGGTCGTGCTTTGGGATGTGTGGAAAGGGGACATTCTGGTTATAAAAGGCACAGCGTTAGGCGAACAGGTGCTGGAAAGGCAGGAACCACCGGAGTGGTGGAAAGGACTTACCCAGCTGGTGGGGGATTCTGTAGATCCTGATCGGCCGGATGAATTCCGTTTCGTCGGGGAATCCCCGATAAGAAATAAGTTGTTTAGCAGTGGTGGACGGTATGTGTGTGGATATTACGGAAAGGCTATGACAATTTTGAACGGAGTCTGGCTAGCCGTAAAAATGAAAGAAATGGATGCTAAAGCGGAAGGAAAAGAACCTGATCTTACGGAAGAAAAGGATTTGGTTCGGAAATTACTTCAGCTTCTCCGCGCAGGGCAGATTCGAGAGATGGAAAAGCTTTTTCAGAAATATATGAGTAAAAATATATGAGCGGGATAATCTATTCATCTGGAAGCCCTTAAGTGGAATATTAAAATGAGCGGCCCTGTATGATCCGGACTACTTAAGCTCCGGATCCCACGGATAGCTAAAAAGACCGTCAAGGAGTTTCGGCTCAAACCAGGTGCTTTTCGGAGGCATCAGATGCCCGGCATCGGCCACAGCCATGAGCTGTTCGATGGAAACCGGAGGCACTGTTAAGGCGCAGGCCAATCGACCCGAACGAACTCCTTCTTCTAATTCCTCCAGGGCATGAAGTCCTCCAATGAAGACCAACCGTGGGTCGGTCCGTGGATTTTGAATTCCAAAAATCGGTGCCAGGACAAATTGTTGGAGTCGGGCTACAGCAAGGGTTGCAGGATCCCCCGGTGAAGCCTGTGAGGGTAAAGGGAGTTGATACGTCCGCCATCGTCCCTCCGCAAAAAGGCTAAATAGGTTTGGGTCGGTAGGTTGAGGTTGTGGCGGTAAGACGCTCGGGAAACGGCGGTCGATTTCTTCCAGGGCTTGATGGAGTTTTTGCGGGGGGATTTGCCGAAGGGCTCGATGGTACGGGAGGATTTGGAGTTCCTCAGCTGAGAAAACGGTCGCTAAAAATCCGGCAAGCGGCTCCGGCCGGCCCCTTTCCTTCCAGAGACGGACGGCCGCAGCAGTGCGATGATGTCCGTCGGCAATATAAAGAGTTTCTACCTCCTGAAAAGCTTTCTGGATCGTATGGATCTCCTGGGCATCAGAGACAACCCAAGCGGTATGACGTACCCCATCCTCAAATTCGAAGTCGACAAAGGGAGTGCGACTTTGAATCTGCTGGATGAATCGTCGAAGAGAAGAGTGGGGACGGTGAAACAGCATAGCCATCCCGGTTTGGGCTCCGAGGGTTTCAATATGCCGTAGGCGGTCTTCTTCTTTTTCGGGTTGAGTCAGCTCATGACGGCGGATCCGGCCGGATTCGTACTCCGCACAAGAGGCCAGGAGGACCCAGCCGGTTTGGGTGTGGGTCGACGAGCTTTCGCGGTAGAGATAGAGGCAAAGTCGGGGCTCCCGAATCAATCGACCGGTACGGAGATGTTCGATCAAACGATCCCGCGCTTTTTGATAGGCAGCCTCTTGGGAAAATAGAGTTCCTTCCGGAAAATGGACCTCCGGACGGGTCACCCAAACGAAGCTAAGCGGCTCGCGTTGGGCGCGAGCCCGCGCTTCTCGTTCCGTCATCACATCGTAAGGTGGGGCACAGATCCGCCGCGCCACCTCGGTTTGCGTCGGCCGGATGGCTTCCAATGGCCTGATCGACGCCATAGCGGCATGACTGTAACGTGGAGTGCCAGCAGGACCAAGCGGGATTTGAGTTGTCGAGCGCTCCTGAAAAGGAAAAGATAGGACGAACGCAGCGACAAAAAGAAACATCGAAAAGATCTTTCAAAACAACGCATAAAGTCCAGCAAACGGAGAGAAGTCATGAGAAGAATGGATCGATGGATCTACGGGTGGGTCATTGGACTGTGGAGTGTGGGGTTGTTTGGGGCCGTTCCAGCCGGAGGACCGAAAAGTATGCTGGCGTTTGCCCCACCGCCGATCCGACCGGCCGGATTGGAACATGCGGAGCCGTTTTTCCCACCCACAACATTTCGCACGAATGTCCCCAGTCCGAAGCAAATTCTGGGGTTTGCCGTAGGGGAGCGGGCTACCACACCGGAACAAATCGTGGCTTGCTTACAAGCATGGGCCAAGGCAGCTCCAGATCGATGCCGCCTCGTTCATTATGCTGATTCGTATGAAGGACGGCCCTTGTACCTGATGATTGTCTCTGCTCCGGAGAATATCCGGCGATTGGAGCAGATTCGAAAAGAGGTTGCCCAGGTGGTGGATCCTCGGGAAACGACAGATCCACAAGCCAAACAGAAAATCCAGCATCTACCGGCCCCGGTCTGGTTGGCGTACACGATCCATGGAGATGAGACCGAAGGATCAGATGCGGCCCTGGCAGTGTTGTACTGGTTGATCGCCGGAGAGAGTCAGAAGGTGGAAACGATTTTGAAAAATTTGATCGTCATTGTGGATCCGTTGATGAACCCGGATGGCCGGGCGCGGTTTTTGAAGATGGTTGCGGAGGCTCGATCGCGTACACCGAATGTGGATGATCAATCGCTTCTTCACCGCGGCTACTGGCCCCGCGGTCGGGGTAATCATTACTTGTTTGATCTAAATCGAGATTGGATTTTGTGCGTGCATCAAGAGACGCGGGGTCGAGTCAAACAGGTGGTCCAGTGGAACCCAGTATTGTTTGTGGACGCTCATGGGATGGGACCGCAGGCCACGCATCTGTTTTCCCCGCCGCGAGAGCCGATCAATCCGAACATCCCAAAGGGACGACATCGGTGGGGGGAGATTTTTGCCAAGGACCAGGCCCGGGCCTTTGATCGAGCCGGCCTGCTGTATTACAACGGCGAGTGGCATGAGGAGTGGTATCCGGGCTATTCCGATGCCTATGCCTCTTACCGAGGGGCGATTGGGATTTTGTATGAACAGGCACGGATCGCGGAGGATGGCGTGCGTCGGCCCGAAGGACGAATCCTGACTTACCATGATTCGGTCCGGCATCATGTGATCGGCAATTTAGCCAATTTAGAGACCGCAGCCCGGCATGCGAAAGAATTGCTCTGGAATGTACGACAGACCCGAAAAGATGCGCTGGATCCTAAAGGGCCGTATGGGAAACGGATCTTTGCCTTTGATCCTGCGGTCCATCCCGAGCGCGTCGCCCGATTGATCGAGCTGTTGCAGCTTCATGGAATTGAGGTGTATCGCGCAGACAAGCCGTTTGTCGTAGATGCGGCGATTGATCTGTTAGGACGAAGACGTTCGGGATGGAAAGTCCCGGCCGGGACCATCTTAGTCCCGAACCGACAACCGTTGGGGCATCTGGTAGCTGCCGCGTTGGAGTTTGATACGCGGTTTACAAAGAAGGTACTTCAGGAGGAACGCCGATCCATCCTATTAGAAGGTCATTCCCGAATCTACGATGTGACCAGCTGGAGTCTCCCCATGCTGTTTGGGCTGCGCGCTTGGACGTTGAAGGGCACGATGCCATCGCAGGTCCATAAGGTTCAGCCTCAGGAGGTCCTAACGCTGAAGCAGGTTCCTAAGGTTCGGGCGACCCGTCCGGTAGGATGGATTGTAGATGGCCGGGACGATCGAAGCGTGGTCTTGGCAGCGCGATTGATGGAACGTGGGGTAGCAGTTCGACTGGCAGTCAAACCTCTGAAATTAGATGGGCGTCGGTACGCCCGAGGTTCCATCGTGGTGACCCGACTGGATAATCAGACGTTCCAGGGAAATCTTCCGAAGGTCTTACAAAAGACGGCCAGAGAGGTCGGATTACAATTTACCCCGCTCCGGTCCGGAACCGGTCCGGGGGATTGGCCGGACTTGGGCGGAGGATATTTCCGGCTGCTGCGACGACCGAGGGTTGCCCTGGTTGGTCGGGATGCCGTCAGCGCGTACGACTACGGAGCAGTCTGGTACTTGATGGACCACGTCTTAGCGATCCCGCATACGCATCTGACCGAACGATTAGCCGGGGATCTGAACCGCTATAATGTCTTGATCGTACCCGGCGGCCGGGGAATCGAAATCAGCGATGCCGTGAAAAGCTGGGTACGGAACGGAGGAACGTTGATCCTCATAGGTGGTGCCGTGGACCGTGCCCTCGGAAAATCCGGAGCGATCAGCCGAGTGAAACAGGTCAGGGAAGTCCTTTCCAACCTCAAACCCTACCGTATCGCCTTGATCCAGGAATGGCTCGGCGAACAGCGAGTCTTGCCACCGTTGGATGCAATCTGGAGTCATACCCTGCAGGATTCATTTCCGCCGGCTTGGAAGATTCTCCCCGCAAAATCCGACGAACAGAACCTACGCGATCGGATCGAATGGGCCCAACGGTTTATGCCTCACGGCGCATTTGTCGCTGCTCGATGCAACACAAATCATTGGCTGACGGTCGGTTGCGACTCCTGGATCCCAATCCTGGTCACCGGCGGAAGGATTTTGGTGGCAGATCGGTCTGTGGAAGTTCCGGTTCGATATGGAATAGTAAAATGGAGTCCCAGAAAGGCCTTAGCCTCAACCGGAAACGAAAAAACCGCCTCTTCCAAGAAGGCGAAATCCGAGGAG
>CAZBKV010000243.1:0-4651 GCA_964492575.1 uncultured Verrucomicrobiota bacterium
TTTCTATATTGGCGCGTTGGGGACAACGCGCCCTACCTATCACCTATCGAACTCCATTAGGAAGGCTTGTCCTCAAGCCGCCGCAAAAAATTCTTTTCTTCCCTCCGCTGCGATCCTGCCTTTTCATCCAATGTTTTCTCCCCTCAAAAGCCTTCCCTTCAAACGACCCGGCCGATTTTTCGGATGAACGCTAGCCACCAGGCAGTGAATCTTTCGTCGCGGTTCGAAGGCTCGTGCAATCATCTTAATTTTTATAGAACAAGACTCTATTGTTACTTTTGCCCTTGTTGGAAGGCCCGGCGTATTGAACGCCGAAGCTCCGGTAAGGACACCGGCTTGGAGAGCCATTTCTCAATCCGAAGCGCTTTGAGCTGTTCTAAATCCTCACCCACCGGATAAGCACTTAATACAAGCACCGGTTTCATTGGGTCCATCGTTCGAATTCGACGGATTAATTCCCCGCCGCTCATCCGAGGCATCACCCAGTCTGTAATAATCAAATCAATTTGATGAGCATGTTCTTGATATAACTGCCAACCTTCCATCCCATCATCGGCTTCAATGACCACACACTGCATTTTTCGCAATAAAGTTGCAATAACACGACGAACTGTCTTGTTGTCCTCAACCAACAAGATAGTAGCCGATCCGCAGAAGGCAGCCTCCTCTTCTAATGACTGTTTGACTTGAGCAGGGATAGGCTCATGTCGGATCACTGGAAGGTAAATTATAAATGTCGTTCCAATTCCCACTTTACTTTGTACCTGAACTTCTCCTCCGATCGCTTGGACAATTCCGTAGACTTGGGACAGTCCTAGACCTGTTCCTCCGTCATAAAGTCGTGTTGTAAAAAATGGATCAAAAATTCGATGAAGAATCTCCGGGGGAATTCCACAACCTGTATCACTGACTCGAAGCACAAGATATTCCCCTAATTTGAGATCCGCCATAGGTAGTTTTTCTATCGATTCGTATCGCTCGATATTGAGTTCAAATCGAAGCCGACCTCCCTTCTCTTTCATTGCCTCTTTTGCATTAAAAGCAAGATTGAAGATCATCTGTTGCAATTGCGACGGATCGGCTTCAATGAAAGCAGTATGAGCCTCGGGAGGGCAGTGCAATTGCACGTCGATATTCTCCGGCAGCGTCCGAACCAATAACTTTACTGTCTCCTGTAAAAACGAAGCAAATCGAATTGGAATCTGTACCACAACCGAGCGATGAGAAAAATCCAGCAACTGACGAATCAACCGAGCGGCATGTTGTCCTTGAAGCCGAATCACTTCGATCATTTCCCGAGCCCCCAAAGGCAGCTCTTCCATATCGAGGAGCAGGTCTGAGTAACCGATGATAGGGGTAAGTAAGTTGTTAAAATCATGGGCGATCCCGGAGACCATCTGGCCGATGCTGGCCAATTTTTCCTGAAATTCCACGCGTCGGCGCATCAGCTCTGTTTCTGTAACATCCCGTAGAATTAAAATAGCTCGGTCTTCCCGGCCTTTTCCTTCTTTCGGAAGTATCCGGAGTTCAAGGTCAAAGATCCGGTTCTCCCATTGTCTCCGAAGCTGGGGATGATGCGTGTCCGTTTTCTCTATTTCCTTGATCAACTCTGCCCAAGGAGCTCCAAATAGATAGCGTATATAATCTTTTTCTACTTTTCCCACTTTTCTTAAAAGGTCTTGGGCTAAGCGATTAGAAGCCTCTATTCGGCCATCCCATCGAACTAAAAGGATCCCCTCTGGGACTCCATTTACTAGTTCTCGAATTACAGTCTTCTGGCGATGTCTTTGAAACCAGATTCTGGATAAGGCGAGCACAACGGCTTGTCGGGCTGCCTTAAAGGCAGGACTGTCTTCAATCCCTTCCTCCTTCGGCTGATGAACTATGGCTAATAACCCAGCCGGTTGTTCTCCATTACCCGGAATTTCGACCCAATCGATCCAAGCTCCGATCTCCTTTGCAAAATATAAAGGTCCTTTGCCCGACTCTCCTAGAACTGAAACATCTGCCATCCGAACCTGTAGGCCGGTCCATTGTTGTAATCGTTCTTCCAGCCGCCGACGTAGTTCTTGTAAAGCCGTTTCTGACAACCGCCACAAGCTGGAAATCAACAAATGCCATCGTCCCTCTTCCTTTACAGCAAATGCCAATACTCCTACTCTACCCAATTGACCCAATACTTTTGGTGCTTCTCGCAAAATCTGTTCATAACTCCGCGCATCCAGCAGAAGGCGTGCAAATCGATAAAAAATAGACCATTCTTTTTTCTGCTGTTCCGCCTGCTTCCGAACCAAGGTAAGTTGATGCTGTTGTTCTTCTAAAAGATATCCTGCACGAAATGCTCCTTGTATTCGGTGTAAGAACTCCTTTATGGACCTTTCATACACCGGTTCCCTCCATGCCGCAAACCCTTCCACCCGCACACAGGCATCCCCCTCTACCCAAAGCGGCATCCCAATCCATCCGTATAATCCAACGGACTCTAACCCTTCCAATCTACTGAGAACTTCCGGTTGGCCAATCAAACACATCCGCTTCCGAGCTTCACCTAGGCGGGCAACCCCTCCTTGTGTCCGAGCCGATCGTCTTTCTCTTGGAAACTTGGCCGTTAAAAACTTTTCTAATGCTTGAGTCGCAGCACCCCACTCTGGATGAATCCAGGCGATCCGTGTAGAGGTCTTTTGGTGGCTTCTCTCTTGAATTAGGTAGACAGCTTGTAACCCTAGTCCTTCCCCCAATGTTTTTAAGATTTCTTTCCAATCCACCTGCGGAGCATTTTTGAATAAGGACGAATGAAGCTTTTGCTCTAGTTCGGGAAAGCGAGGGGGACCGGCTTGTCTGGCATAGGCTAGCTGAGATGGTTTTTCTCGAAGAACTCCTTGAACTCCTTTCCGGCGAGCCAACCACGAACGGAGTTCCTCTGACCGACGCAGATCTTCCGGCCAGGATAGCACGGTTAAAGCTGGATCCTCCATCAAAGTGGGGTCCAAAGACGGAACCCTGCCTGTAAAAAGAGCCAGAATGGGGATCGACCGATCAAGATTCCGCACATTTCGAGAAAACTCCGCAAACCTTTCCCCTTCGCTTCCTATCCATATAATTCCATCTACCAGGCCGGGTGGGGAAACCCACCTATCCACTTCCTTCCCCATCGGATCCACAACCGTTACAGCGCCCGGCGCTTCGCGTTGAAGGAAGTGTATGATTTTTTCGCCCCTCTCCGGTATTTCCCCCACCAGCAACAAAATGTCCCTTCTGACCTCCCCCATTTTCTCTAAGCTGTTCTTGGAATTTTTTGCGCACCTTTCCTTTTCCCCTTCTCTCAAAACAAGACCTCAGCCTCTTTTCCTGGCAGGCTGTCTTTCCTCCCAAAGCAAACTTTCTAAGTTTTTACTTTTTACAAAGGAACTTTGCAATCCTTCTTTTTTGCGGACTTTTAGCCACCCGATTAGCTTTTGCTCCCTTTCGGTTCCCCTTTTATCTCAATGTGAAGCTCTTTCAGATGCTTCGGATCGGCAGGGCCTGGCGAGCCGGTCATCAAACAGGTTCCTTTGGCCGTCTTCGGAAATGCAATGACATCCCGAATGGTTGGCACACCGGCTAACAGCGCGATCATCCGGTCAAACCCCAACGCAATCCCTCCATGGGGCGGTGCCCCATACCGAAATGCCTCCAACATATATCCGAACCGAGATTGAGCGATTTCCGGAGGGATCTTCAGCACTTCTTCAAAGACAATCCGTTGAATCTCCCGCTGGTGGATACGAATCGATCCTCCTCCCAATTCCACACCGTTCACCACCACATCGTAATGCTGTCCCCGAACCCGCTTCGGATCGCTTGTCAGGAATGGGATATCTTCCGGAACCGGAGCTGTAAATGGATGATGACTGGAATACCATCGGCCCAGCTCTTTGTCGTAACTCAGAAGCGGAAAATCGACGACCCAGAGGAAATCAAACCGATCCTTTGAAATGTGGAGTCGTCCCAACTGCTCTAACAATTCTGCCGCATATAAGCGGAGTCGTCCGAGAATTTCGCAGGAGGTCTCCCACGGACCGGCGGCAAAGAGGATAAGGTCTCCCTCTTCGATTTGGAGTCGCTTTTGGAGGGCATTCTTTTCAGAGTCGGTCAAGAACTTGGCAATCGGAGAGCGCCACTGACCGCCTTCCACTTTGATGTACGCCAGGCCCGGGGCACCCAGACTCTGGGCCAAACGGGTCATAGTTTCCATCTGACCCTGCGTAGCACAGGCCAGGCCCTTCGCATTCAAGGCTTTGACTACGCCTCCCTCCTCCACCGCTCGGGCAAAAACCCGAAATCCACTGCCCCGGAACACATCCGTCAGATCCACCAACTCCAGGGCGAACCGTCGGTCCGGCTTATCCGTACCATATCGGTCCATTGCCTCTCGATAGCTCAGCCGCGGGAATGGTCGTTCGATCTCTACTCCCAAAGCGACTTTCCAGACGCGATGCAAAAGTCCCTCGATCACCTCATAAATGTCTTCCCGTGTGACGAATGACATCTCTACGTCGATCTGAGTAAACTCCGGCTGACGGTCGGCCCTTAAATCCTCATCCCGAAAACACCGAGCCAGCTGGAAGTACTTCTCCACCCCGGCAACCATCAGAATTTGTTTAAATTGCTG
>CAZBKV010000244.1:0-4641 GCA_964492575.1 uncultured Verrucomicrobiota bacterium
GCTAGCAATAAGAGCGCTTCCCCCAGATCCAAAAACTCCTGCGCCTTTAGACAATAGGCCAGAAAAGCCTCATCCGCCTGGTCCGCTTGGACTTTCCGAAGAATCGACCGAACGCGCCGCCGGACCAGTCCATTTTCACTGGAAAGGTAAGGACTCAAAATCGAGGAAACCTCCGAACCATAACTCAAAAGCCGCTGCCGCACCGCTTCAAAGACCACTGGATCTTCATCATCCAGAAGCCGGATCAGCGCTTGCACTTCCGGTTCCTGCGCAAGAGGTCCCTTCACATGGACATCACCTTTGTTCATCCTGGCTGATTTCCACTTTTATCATGACATAGAGACGCTTCATTGCAACTGTAGAAATCTCTTTTGGAGAAAAAGAATCGACAATCCTGGGCTCCCTTTCTTAAACTCGCGTTGTTTTCGCATAAGGAACGACTCATCTAAATTTCGTTCTACTAAGGAAGACGTGCCATGAAAAAGCAACATTCATCCATCCAAGTCCTGGCTATTGGGCTCAGCCTCCTTTTCGGATCGCTGGGAACAACGGTTTGGGCTCAACCTTCCCTCTCCGCGTTTCCGGCCAAGAGCGGCGTGGCGGCAGTAGGGCCTTGCTCCGTTTATCCAGTGGATCTAAAGACGGAATATCGGATTCATCCACTTGGGATCGACACGCCCCATCCTCGTTTTTCCTGGAAACTCCGACCGACTGATCCGATGGCCCATGGTCAGCGACAGACCGCCTGGCAGATCGCAGTCGCCGAGTCAGAGGCCGATCTGCGGGCCGGACGGGGCTGGATTTCTCCATGGGGTTCGGAGTGATCAATCTCATCTTGTGCCCTACTCAGGCCCGGCGTTGCAATCGGCCACCCGCTATTTCTGGCGCGTCCGTGTCAAGGACGAACAAGGGCGAATCTCCCGCTGGAGTGAGCCGACCTGGTTCGTGACCGGCATCCTCCATTTCAACGAATGGACCGCCCAATGGATTGGAACCGGTGTGGAGTTCAAGGAGCAATCTGGGAGATCCCCGCAGGATAATGACATTCCTGATCCTTGGTTACGTAAGGATGTGATTTTGCCCTCTAAACCGGTCCGGGCCTATTTCCACGTCGCTTCCATCGGCTACCATGAACTTTACGTCAACGGTCAGAAGGTCGGAGATGGTGTGCTCAACCCCTGTACGACCGATCATGTCCACCGAGCCCGATACCTCACTTACGACATCGCTCCTTACCTCCACGCCGGAAAGAACACCATCGGCCTTTGGCTTGGTTTCTCCTGGTCCATTTATCCTTCTTACCGCACGCCCGATAAACCAGCAGCTCCCATTGTGTTGGCTCAGGGAGACGTCATCTGCGCCGATGGATCTCAGATTCGAGTCCAGACCGACGGCACCTGGCGATGGCATCCTAGCCCGAATACCACGCTCGGGACCTGGCGCTTCCGAAACTTTGGGGGTGAGCTCTACGACGCTCGGAAGGAGATCCCCAACTGGGCTCAACCCGACTGCGATCTTCGCGACTGGAAGCCGGTTCGGGTTTATCATCCTCATCTGGTTCTTTCTGCTCAGCAGGTTCAAGTGAACCGCCCTGTTGTGGAGTTACGTCCGATAAAGATTGAAAAACGTGGCCCGGACACCTGGCGGGTTGATTTTGGACGCAACTTTGCCGGATGGATTCGAGTAGAGCTAACAGGTCAGCCGGGCGATCGAATCGACTTCTACTTCTCTGAACGGGAAAATCAAGAGATGACCCATCGCCTCCACAGTGCCTGTATCATTGGCCCCAGCGGTCGAGCCGTGTTTCAGAACCGGTTTAACTACGGGGTAGGCCAATGGGTCACCATCAAAGGCTTGCGCTCACCTCTCAAACCAGAGCAGATCCGCGGATGGTTGGTTCGGACCGATTACGACCGGACCGGTTGGTTCCGTTGTTCCGATCCCCTTTTGAATCAAATTTACGATACGGTCCTCTGGACCTACGAGAACCTAAGCCTGGGCGGTTACGTCGTCGATTGCCCACAACGGGAACGGATGGGATATGGCGGCGACGGCCATGCCACGATCGAACCGGGTTTGGACAACTTCGACACGGGAGCCTTGTACACGAAATGGGCCCAAGATTGGCGGGATGTCCAAGCACGTCCCTCAGAGAGTAGTGAAGAGCTTAAGCGGCGTGGGGCGGCAACCAAACTCGTCCCCGGAAATCTTCCTTACACTGCCCCAACTTACTGGGGCGGCGGTGGTCCGGCCTGGAGCGGTTTCTGCGTAACCTTGCCCTGGGAGATGTACCGCCGCCATGCAGACCGTCGTCTCCTGGAACAAATGCTGCCGACCATTGAGGCCTGGTTGAATTACCTCGAGACGAGGGCGAAAGACAACCTGCTTCAATATCAAGGGGAACGTTGGTTCATCAGTGATTGGCTTTGGCCGGGAGCTCGGGGCATTAATAGCGGAACCCGCGAAACCCTCTTTTTCAACAACTGCTACTGGGTATATAACTTGTTGACTGCGGCTCGAATCGCCGAAGCCGTCGGTCGGGATGATCTGGCTGCGAAATGGCGCAAACGTGCCGAAGAAGTCCGAAAGGCCATCCATCGGGAGTTCTATCATGACGATCCCCCCGGCTATGTGAACAACTTCCAAGCATACCTTTCCATTGCGCTTCTCACCGGCATTCCACCCGAGTCGATTCGACCAAAGATTGAAAAAGCGCTCGAAAAAGAAATCCTCCAGGTCCGGAAAGGCCATTTCTGGGGCGGCATCACCGGCGGGTATTTCATTCTCAAGTATTTGACCACGGCCGGCCGGAACGACCTGATCTACACCATGGCCTCCAAGACCGATTATCCCAGCTGGGGCGATATGCTGGCAAAAGGAGCCACCACATTTTGGGAAGATTGGGAAGGCCGATTAAGCCGTTGCCACAGTTCCTACCTACACATCGGTCTTTGGTTCCTGCAAGGACTGGCCGGCATTCAGCCCGGCCAGGACGACCGCGGGTTCCAGACCCTCGAACTCCGACCCGGTTGGTGGCCCGGATGCCCGATCCACTGGGTCCGTGCCGCCGAGGAAACCCCATGGGGACGGGTTCAGGTCGCTTGGCGCCTGGAAGGTTCGCATCTTTCCTTGGACGTGACGATCCCACCGAATATGGAAGCGACCCTGTTCCCGCCACCGGGCGTAGTCGGGCCTGCCCAATTTGACGGCAAGAGCGCGGAACAAGCCGAAGGAGTCACTCCCTTGCCGGCAGAGGAAAATCAACCGGCCCGGTATCGCCTTACCGCAGGGATGTACCACATCGAGTTCCCGATCAACCATGAATAAAAAGGAACGCTGCGAGGGGGATCTTCATCGAGCCCAGGGAAGGCAGAAGGCAGAGACCCAGCCGCCGGTTCGAGAAAATTCCGAAGGAGAGTTCGATCCCCCTCGTTCGATCCGAATCAAAGATCTGCCGGTCCAGGATCGGCCGAGGGAACGCCTGGTTCGCCTAGGCCCCGATGCCTTGAGCAATGCAGAACTGCTGGCTATCCTGCTCCGCACCGGAACAGCCGGAAAATCTGCTTTGGAGACAGCTCAGGAATTGTTGCGGCGGTTTCCCACCCTGGACGCATTGGCGCGGGCAGACTGGCGTCAGATCAGTCAAATCCGCGGGATCGGCCGGGACAAAGCCGTAACGATTGCCGCGGCCTTGACCTTGGCCCGTCGAATGGCCGAAGAGATCGTCCCGGCCGGTCAACCCTTAAATTCCCCGGAAGCCGTGGCCCGATTGATGCGGGAAGAAATGCGTACCTATCAAGTGGAACACTTCGAGGTCCTTCTTCTCAATACACGCTACCGCCTGATCGGTCGCGAACCCATCGCCCGCGGAACCCTGGATTCGGTCTTGATCAAACCGCGGGAAGTCTTTCGCCCGGCCATCTTAGCCAATGCGGCCGCAGTGATTCTAGTCCATAACCATCCGAGCGGGGATCCGACTCCCAGCGAAGACGACATTCGCATCACCCGCGACCTGATCCGAGCCGGAAAACTCTTGCAGATCGAGGTGTTGGACCATGTGATTTTGGGACGGCCTCTGGAAGGCCAGGCGCGAGACTACGTCAGCCTGCGCGAGCTGGGACATTTTTACGACTAAACCCAACGGGAAAACCGAAAATTTGCCTATGATTCATCCAACAGCCGTAGTCGATCCAAAAGCGGAAATCGATCCGAGCGTAGAGATCGGACCCTATGCAGTCATTGAAGCCGGCGTGAGGATCGGCCCGGACTGCACGATCGGGCCCCATGTCCATATCCTAGGCCGAACCCGAATCGGCCGAAACAACCGCTTTGCCACCGGTTGCGTCATCGGCGAAGCCCCCCAGGACTTAAAATATAAAGGAGAACCGACCGGCCTGGTCATCGGCGACAACAACATCTTCCGCGAACACGTCACTATCCATCGTTCCAACACCCCAGAGGAAGAGACGGTCATCGGCAACGACAACTTCCTCATGGCCCACAGCCACGTGGCCCATAACTGCCGTCTTGGCAATGGGATCATCATGGCCAACGGCGCTTTGCTCGGCGGCCATGTAATTGTGGAAGACCGGGCTTTCATCTCCGGTAACTGTCTGGTTCATCAATTCGTCCGTGTCGGAG
>CAZBKV010000245.1:0-4636 GCA_964492575.1 uncultured Verrucomicrobiota bacterium
CCGTTACGTCCCGATTGGTCTTCGCAATGGCCTGGAGGGTCGAACGGAGTTCCGCGGCATTCATAGGGCGGGTTCCGAGGAAAAAGTAAGGTGCATTGGAGGAGATATTGATAATGAGAATTTCTGTGTTGAGTTCTTGGGGTTTGGCTTGACGGCTTTTGGGAAGAGTAAGCTGAATCGATGGCTGGGTCTTGAACGTTGTGGTCACCATCAAGAACATGAGTAAAGCTAAAAGAATATCGATCAACGGCACAATGATGACCGACGGCGGCTGGCGCTTTCGTTTTTGATAAAATTCCATATCTCCTTCTTCAACCGTTCCTTTGTTTTTCCTATTCGCTCCTTACTCTTTCGCCTCCTCTTGTTTTGACCGATCGGGAACGACGCGATCGGGTCGTCTGTTGGCGGTAAATCCGACGAAGAAATTCATCCAGCAAGTTTTCCATCTCAATCGCCAGGTTCTCTACCTTTTTACTGAAATAACTCCAAGCGACCAGGGACGGAATCGCGATGGCCAGTCCAGTCAACGTGGTGTTCAATGCAATCGAAATCCCACGGGCCAACACGACCGCATTTCCCGCTCCGGCCGCTGCTAGATCATGAAACAACACCATCAATCCATGGATGGTCCCCATCAATCCTAACAACGGGGCTACCCCCACGATCATCTCCAAAACCACCAGGCCTCGTTCTAACCGGGAAATCTCATGACGCGCCCGCGTTTGGAGAAGCATCACATTGTCACTTTTGGGCCAGTTCAAATGATCCACCGCGGTCAAAACCAGCCGGGATAAACTGGAAGGATACTGCTCACAAAGCTGCCGTAGCTCCGTCAATCGGTCGCTGTTCCAGGTCTCGATCGCTTCTACAACCGCGTGGGGGATGACGTGTTGCCGACGCAGAGCCAGGGCTCGTTCCAAAATGAAGGCCAAGCTCACGATGGACGTGAGCAGTAACGGGATCATGAAGACCCCCCCGGATATGAAAAACTCTAACATAGCCTTTCGCTCTCCCTTCTTTCGTCTGCCTTTCTTTTTCTGGACGCGACTCCGTTTCGATTCTTCCTAGTGGCCTTGTGCCACACTTTTCCACCTTAGCACAAGCTTTCGAATTAGGGGAAAGCCAGGAGAAACAGGAAGTCCAATTTTGCTTCGGCATCCGTCAAACCCCTCTCCCCAAGAAAGGCAAAGAAATCTTGGATAGGGTTCCCTGTCCTCAGAGCTTGTCCAAAAATTAGGAAAGGCGTTAAGGGGGATTTTCTTTCCCATTCTCTTTTTCCACGCTTTTCGGGCGGAGCGACAGCGCGTCTGTTTCTCAGCGCAGCTTCTGAAGGCTTTGAAGCCCTTGGGGTGAGACGGTGGATCTTTTGGATGGGCTCTCTCTTTGCAAGTGAGTTGCCTGACCGGATTAATAACCTTGTGCTTAATTAACGATCTCAAGAATTAGGGACAGATTAATCGAAAGAATCGTTGCGTAAATTCAGGTGCGACTTCTACATAAACATGGTCTCCTTGGGAGTGCACAGGATCAGAGACCGAGGCCCAGGAAGCGCCTTCTCCGAGCTGCGGACTGGATTCTAAACGAAAATCGTGGGCCCAGCTCGGCCAGGAGATTCGAAGTCGGTCCCCTGCAGATTGAATTTGCAGTGGAGGTGACGGCGGTAAGAAGGAGGCAATAAGATCCAAAGCAAAGATCATGTCTGAATCGTGAGGTTGGGATTGATGGACCTCTACCGCGACCACATTCCATCCGGGAACCAACGTTTGAGGATCCACGACAAAAGCAATCCATTGTTTTTCTTCTTCGCCTTCTACGGTTTGGGTGGCCAAAGTGGTGGGGAGAATCCGTGTTTCTGGTAAGTTATTTCGAAATACCTCCTGACCGTTGACATATACTACAGCTCCATCATCTCGAAGGAGATGACCAATCAGGGTGCGAATTCTCCGAGGTTCTTCGACATAAAACCGTTGGCGGAAGTAGGTTGTGATATATTTGGGATCGGAGTCTTTTCGTACGATAGTTACGGCTTCTTCATTTCCATAACCCAGCGGAGCCCGTCCTATCGGCCAGCTCTGATCATTGAACTCAGGTAGATACCATCCTGAGCCGGGATAGAACGTACGGCTATAATATTTCCAGGGAGAACCGGCTAGAAGGCAGGCCTTGGGCACATTCACCAAGATGGGCAGGGAGGGTAATGAGGAAGAACCTTCTCGAATAGCCCGGACTCGATAGAGGTAGGAGTGACCGGGAATGATTTGAGTGTCCTTGAAGCTGAGAGTATGGGAAGAGATTTGTCCTATAGGTTGCCAAGAACCATAAGGGATCTTGCGGCGTTCCACTTTGTATCCGTCTTCTTCAATGTCGGCGGGTTTCCAAAACAGTGTAACGGAGTTTGTGGAAACCTCGGTTCCGGTAAATTGTGGAGGGCTAGGCAAGGTTGTAGCATCTTGTTTTCGAAGGATTTTTATATCATCTACAAATCGATATTCCCCAACTCCTTGCCCGCCGTCGTTTTGTTCGAAGAACAGAATCACGGTCTTTCCTGCAAAGTCTTTTATATCAATTTCATATTTTTTCCATTTTTGATCCGTAGGGGTATCCCAATCCATTAATAAAACCGGAGAGCCGGTAGGAACGGTTTGGAGGCGGACTCGGAGTCGTCCATCATTCAGGGCTCGGGTTCGGAATTGTAAAGTAAGGGCATCGTTGGGCAGGTAAAGCGTTCGGCTGAACCATGCATTGGGTTGGTTGTCCGGATGCCCAAGATCCGATCCATCCAAGACCAGGGCTCCCTGGCCTTCGTTTTTCGTCCATTCCGCTTTATCATAGGGTTTGCCCGAGGTTCCACCGGTCCATCCCTGAAGACCGTCGGAGAAATCGAACTTCAGTCGTCCAAGGGTCTTTTGGATCAGTTTTACAAGAGCATTGGGGCTGACCACTCGAACATGGGGATCGAGACGATCGACCACTGCCTTGACGTTGTCTAAATTCATCGACCACACATGAACCGCAATGACGCTGTACCCTTCTGGTCGGTAAGGATCTCGAACGGCATTGTTGAGTAATTGGATAATCGAATCTTCGTCTGCCCCTTGCATTCCTTTCCATAACATGCCTCGGATCGCGATAACAGGTTTGTGATTGCAAAAGAGCATTCGGCCGTGTAGAGCGTCGTATCGTGCATATTCCATGTAGAAGAGGGCATCGATATGGGGTTGGCTGAGATAAAGATTCCATAGGTCTGTCCGATTGAAAGAGTTAAAGTCTAGAATTTGAACAATATTTAAGTCACCGCGAGTCATAAGGGAATTCAGGCGCTGGACATGGTGTTGAAGTTCTTCCTTGGGATATCGACTAGGATAAAAATATCCGTCTCCACTTGGGCCGACGATGAAAAAATCCTGATGAGGCGATGTCGAAGCATGGCTATAATACCAATCCACGACCGCAGGGGCTAAATCGATCAAGGAAGGACTGATGGCCCACCCCATGTCAAACTTCCCTCGATTTGGGTTGTTATAATAATCAGCAAAGCCTCCTAGATTCCACTGCACATTATCTCCGTCTGTTACGACAAAGGTGACGTAATGAACGTTGGATTCCACCATGGGCTCCTTGGAAACACGTTGAAATAAATCAACGTTGTATATGCTGCTTAAGGGAGCGAGATTCAAGGCCCAATCCGCAGCGATGGTACTTACCCCGGCTTCGGATCCTGGACCGACAAATTGATCTTCCCCATGAGAAGCCTCTCCCCAACCTAAGACTCGACTATCGGGCTGCAGGTCTTTCAAAACCTCCTGGCGGAAGGAAGTGTTTCCATCATAAAACGTAAAAGCTCGGGCTAAGACGGCATAATCTCGGAGTTGCATGTTAAACATTTCTTTTTGTTCCACAACAAGAGAGGGGTTGAAGAGATGGTGATATTTGTTCCAAACGTCTTTTTCGGTCCAGTTTGAAACGTCGAAAAGTCGATTGGTGATTCCATGGGCATGGGCTTGGGCTTCGATTGATCGGTCCACGGCGATGGCATGAAAGATGCCGCAAAGCGAAGTAGCAGCGTTTAAAGAATCGGGATTGCCTGTGACATCATAAAGGATATAGCCTTGAAGATACGATCGAAACTTGTCGACAAGGTCCCAGGGGCTTGAAACCTGCTCTTCTTTGATGCCGTATTTCAAAGATCCTCCGCAGAGCCAATCTTTCCAATTTCGATATCCACCGCCGGCAAGGATATAAATCTGTTCGTGGGAATACTTCGCAACCACTCCCTGCAAGGTGGCCACAAGAACCCGTTCGACAAAATTCCCTGTTTTGGATTCCGGAATGACGACCAAGGAGGTGAGTGGAGTCCCTTTCGGATAGAAACTTTCCTCTGGGTTTCCAGCCCATAGGCTCCCCGTGCATCCTAATAGGAAAATCCAACACAAAAACCTTTCTTTTTTCATAAGCTCTTTTCTTCAGATTGCCCTAGAGCTTGTCCGAAAAAGGGTATCAGTCAATTTTTCTATCTTGGCGCGTTGGGACAACGCGCCCTACCTTTCAATTTCCTTCCGGATGCCCAGGGCTAGGTAAGGCGGTTTGTCCCCAAACCGCCGCAAGAAATTCCATTTTTCCCTTTTCCCCGGCGCGC
>CAZBKV010000246.1:0-3639 GCA_964492575.1 uncultured Verrucomicrobiota bacterium
AATCAAAACCGCTGCCCAAAGACGTTCTTGCTCTTCCTCCAGAAATTCCCGAACCATCGACCAGCCTCCCCACACAAAAATTCCCGCCCCTATCAACATTCCCACTCGCACCGCCAGAAACGGAGATCCCCCCAACCCCCAAAACCCCAGCGAAAATCCAACACAACAACGGGCCCCAATATCCGCTGACAGCCAATCGCCACGGCCCTTCCACCCAGTAGTGAGCCAGACGCAAGTAGGCAATCGCATCAGTGTTCCAATCTTCGGCATGACGAATCGACATCCCAATCCCCAACACCCCAAATACTAAAGCCAATCCTACCAAATGCTGCCATGACCCCGGTTTGGGGAACCCCTTCGCTTTCGAGGAAAGACCTCTCCGTTGCCCTTCTTTCCTTTGCCGTTTCCGGTCGGCCATGCCGGCGTGCATTCTCCTCAACCTTTCGCATTTCGTAAAGCCTCCGCCGTCTTCCCAACCCGATCCTTTTCCTCTCACCTCTACACAACAAAAACCCGAGCCAGCAACCCCGGCTCGGGCAGGAAAGGTCTCTTCTAATCAAACCCCACTTTCTTCTAAGACTCTGTAGACGTAGGCTCTGAACCGCTGATACGGAACCGAAGCAGCGCCCCAATCCGATGCGGTTCAAAGGCCGGATGTTTTAAGAACACATGTTCGATCTCCGCCCCTTGAGCTACCGCTTCCTCCACGATCTCATCCACAAAATCTTCCACGGCCTCCATCTTCCCACCGCACAATTCACACTCGGTTTCCTGGAGGCTTAAGAAATGATCCCGCGGACATACCCACCCTGAAACCTGATACTGAGAATCCACAATCAAGGTCTGAACCTGCCCCAGCATCAAGGCCTGAACAACCGGTTCGACACCCAGGACCGCCATTCCGTCCTTGTGAGCGCTTTCTTCCATTAACCGACGGATCACCGCTTCCTCTTCTTTCCGTTCCACTTCTTGCGCCACCTGCAGGGTCCGTTTCTTCAGTTCCTCCAGCGCCATATCCGGATCGCCGGGAAATACACCCGCAAACCGCTCTTGTAAGTAGCGATGCAGATGATGCCGGATCATCGGGAAGATCTTTCCCTCCGTCGCTTCGGGGGCTCCGATGATCAACCGGTCACATCCCAGACGCTTGTAAATCTCAAACGCACGCTCCGTCACGGTCTTCAAATGGCGGTGCACATGATCCTGGATATGACGCTGGATCTTGGGTTCGCGCCAACCGGCCCAGGCCGAAACCCCACCGCCGCGCGGTCCTCGTGCACCTCGACCCTCATCTTCCGAGACCCAGGAAGGCGTATCACTCTCCAACAACCCGGTATGTTCTTCAATTTCTCCTAAATACAAAGTAAAGACCCGCGCTTTGCGTGCATCCGCCACCAAAACCAAGTACCGAGGAAACTCGTCCAATAGCGTCGTCAGCGGCCGGACATACGGATCCGGCTCCACATACAATCGACTAGGCAACGCCACCGGCAACCGGTACTCCTGCCAGAATCCCTCTGCATTGGCAAACAACACCAACAACCGCGTTCGTTCCAAAGCACCCAGGTTGTCTATGTACTGACGGATTTTTTCCAAAATCTGCTCGATCTTCTTCCGCAGCCCTTCCTCCATTCCACTCTCTGCAAGCCTTTGTTTCTTTTGGTGAATCAGGGAATGGAGCTCGCTCTTGTAAGACCGCGGCGACGTCACGTTCAGATACAAACTGACGACCGGTCCCCCTTGTCCGACAAGACTCAAAAGTTGCCGTACTTGTTCTTCCCGGATCACTTGCATAACCCACCTCCTCCTTTCTTTCGAAGTAAATCGCTTCGGGCTATCAACGTACTCAGAACAGACAAAGACGCAAGGGAAGGAACAAAAACTACCTCCATCCATCAAGTACCCCTATGGAATTTAGATAGAGCTCATTCGAAAAAAAATCAGCTGGATCGTTTAAAGGGAAGGCTTTTGAGGAGAGAAACATTGATGAAAAACAGGATCGCAGCGGATGGGAAGATAGAGGAAAAGAATTTTGCGGCGGCTTGAGGACAAGCCGCCCTACCTTTCCAATGGCATACGGAAGGTCATGGGTGGTAGGGCGCGTTGTCCCAACGCGCCGTAAAAATGAAACACAAGATTTCCCTGCGGCGGCTTGAGGACAAGCTGCCCTACCTGGCCCTGGACCTTCGAACGGGAATAAAAAGGTAGAACGCGTTGTCCCAACGCGTCGAGATAAGAAAAATGGATGGATGCCTTTTTCGGATAAGCGCTAGAAAGAACAAAATACTCTTCTTTAAAGGGACAAGCTATTCACATCACACCTACCATCTTGCCCCAAAAGGCTTCTACTCTTTTTAGAGGGTTCTTGTCTTGGCGGTGGTGAGACCGAAGGGATAAAGTAAAGGCATGCGTAAGAGAAATGGTTGGCCTCAAGCGGTTAAGGCGCTGTGGATCATAGCAGGCCTCCCGTTATGGATGATGGTGGGGCTTGGGAAAGAAGCAAGGGCGGCGGAATTGTGCACTCTACAGCTTTGGCCGGGGAAACCGCCGCATGAAGAAAACCTGAAGCTGCCGCCGGAACGGAATCTGTCCACCCCGAGCTCCCGACGTGTTGCCGGCCGGCCGGTGATTCGAATCGGCAATGTTTCGACTCCCACGCTTACTGTGTTCACACCCCCTGAAGAGAAGCAAACCGGAACAGCGATTCTAGTCTGTCCGGGTGGAGGGTATCACATCTTGGCTTGGGATTTGGAGGGGACGGAGGTGTGTCAACGACTGAATGAGATGGGGATCACCGCGATTCTTTTGAAATATCGAGTGCCTCGACGGAAGGAACGAAAACCGTTTGAAGCGCCGCTGGAGGACGCGCAACGGGCAATGGGCCTTATTCGACTTCATGCCCGTGAATGGGGAATTCGACCGGATCGGATTGGGGTGTTGGGTTTTTCGGCGGGCGGTCATTTGGCTGCCGTTCTTAGCAATCAATGGGCAAAACGTACTTATCCGGAGGTGGACGAGGCGGATCATTACTCGTGTCGGCCGGACTTCACCGTTCTGATTTACCCGGCTTATCTCGTCCAAGCGAAAGGTTCTTTGGAGCTTTCCTCGGAGATTGCTGTAACGGCGCAGACCCCACCGGCCTTTATGGTCATGGCAGCGAATGATCCAATCGGGGTGGAGAATGTTCTGGCTTATGGGGCTGCCTTGCATCGGGCTCGTATCTCATTTGAACTTCATGTCTATCCGCAAGGCGGGCATGGATTTGGGCTGCGTCCTACGGACAAACCTATCACGCATTGGCCGGATCTGTTGGAGGTTTGGCTTCGGTCTCAGGGGTGGTTACCAAAGGAATAACCGGTGAGAGGCCAAAGGTCTTCGAAAAAGTAAGATCTCGGAGAACTTGGATTGAGTTTCTATGGGCTTCCTCTGGGAGGGTGCCCCTCTTCTTTCGATTTTATGAAATCGCAACGGAGACGTCGACGCAGTCCGGAGGAGGCGGAGTGGAATCGGTTACGGTCTTTGCGGGCCCAGTTCCTGCAAGAGGAGGGGCCGGGAGAAGTTTACTGGACCGATCCCGAAACCTTGGCGGCTTATGACCGGACGTTTGCGGTTCGAATCGGGTGGAAATGGGAGGCGGTA
>CAZBKV010000246.1:3649-4605 GCA_964492575.1 uncultured Verrucomicrobiota bacterium
CACGGACCGTTGGGAAAAATTGCGCTGAGGAGCGATCCTTTGCGATTGTCTCGAAAGCGATCGGCTTCAGACCATGGGACCCCAACGGAAACGCCGATGCAGGCCAGAGGACACGGAATGGAACCGACTCCGGTCCTTGCGCACCCAGTTTCTACAAGAAGATGGGCCGATAGAAGTCTACTGGACTGATCCGGAAACCCTCGCGGCTTATGACCGGACGTTTGCGGTTCGAATCGGGTGGAAATGGGAGGCGGTATTCCAGGAGCTACAGGCGTTAGGTTGGACTCCACCGCCCCAGGCGAGGCTTTTGGACTGGGGATGCGGGACAGGGATCGCGGCGCGTAGCTGGCTGCGTTTTTGGGGGCCTGGATCGGCTCGACAGATCTATCTTTATGACCGGAGTTTGGAAGCGGCTCAGTACGCAGCGAAACAGATTCAGAAAGAGTTCGGTCAGGCGATTGAGACTATTGTGGTACCTCCTGGGGAACTGCTTCCGGGGACCGATGTCCTTCTGGTAAGTCATGTCCTAAATGAACTGGATCCAGACAGCTGGACTGAGCTGCTGGCCCAGACCGTTCGGTCTGGAACGACGGTATGGGTAGAGCCCGGTTCCCATGCGGTCAGTCGAAAACTTACGGAGGTCCGGGAAGAGCTTCGTGACAGTTTATACTTGCTGGCTCCCTGTCCCCATCCTTATCGATGCGGCCTGCTCGAAGAGGGGAAAGAATCGGATTGGTGCCATTTCTTTGCCCCGGTTCCAGCCGGGGTGATGAACGATCCGGAATGGACCCGATTTGGACGGGAATTAGGGATAGATTTACGAGCTTTACCCTATGCCTATCTTGTACTGACGCAGGAGAAGAAATCGATTCTGGAACGTTTTCCTCAGCCTGAGGTGTCGGGACAAGAGCCGGTCGAATTAGCCAGGGTTCTTGGCCGACCGCATGTGGAAAAAG
>CAZBKV010000247.1:0-4598 GCA_964492575.1 uncultured Verrucomicrobiota bacterium
GGTTATGACTATGGTTATGGTTATGGAAGTCGACGAAGACGTCGACGCCGACCCAAGAAGTCCACGGCCAAGAAAGAAGAAGCGGGCCAAGCCGCGGATGCCTCGCAGCCGGAAGCTCAACCTGCCACTATGACCGCAAAGGAATCAGAAGAGACAGGGGCTTCCGGAGAGGATGGATTAAAGCCAAAGTTTTAAAAAAATAGATGGGCAAAGGTTAAAGGATATGAAGTGGATTTTGACCAAACGAATGGAAATGGGGGTATTACTCGTAGTTTTGGCAGCATTCGTCACAGGCTGTCCCCCGGGGGTGAAAGATCAAGGAGTCCCTTCTACGGTTGCCCAACAGCCTCCTCCTTTCTCAGAGAAAATTAAATCTGGTCTGGATGTAATTCGGGTAGGGGATGTCCTTCACATTGTCTTTACCGATATTCCGGATCAATACCCTCCTATGGAGCGTCGGGTTCGAGAAGACGGAACCATCACAGGGCTCCCGATGAATCAAACCATCGTCGCGGCAGGATTGAAAGTCGGAGAGTTAGAGAAAAAAATTCGTGAACTCTACGTGCCGAAATATTACAAGCGGATGACTGTACAGGTTCAAGTTCGGCAACGGATGTTTACGGTAGGGGGGTATGTGCGGGCTCCGGGACGCTATCCTTATATGGGGGAAATGACAGTCTTACAAGCAATTCGAGTTGCTGGAGATTTTAATGAGTTTGCAAAGAAGACAGAAGTGCGGGTCACACGAGCGGATGGAACGGTGATTATCGTCAATTGTAAGAAGGCATTAAAAGATCCACGTTACGATATCCCAATTTACCCAGGAGATGATATTTATGTGCCGCGCAGTCTCTGGTAGCGATGTTGCAAATTGAAATTCTTTCCGGGAAAAAGGCGGGTCAGGTGATTCCGGTCCGCCGTTTTCCTTTTCAAGTAGGCCGTTCCACAGAGTCAGACTTAACGCTAATCGATTGGGGAGTATGGAAAAGACATTTTGCCATTCATCAAAATCAGGAAGGATTTGTTCTAGTTCCTGAAAAGAGTGCCACGGTTTTCTTGAATGGGAAGAAAGTAGAGGGGGAGGTTCGGCTTCGTCCAGGGGATGAGATTGGAATTGGAACGGTGAAGTTATGCGTAGGGTTTAGTCCGGTTCAGCGGCAGGATCGAAAAGGACTTGAAATTTTTGTATGGGGATTAGTGGTATTGATGGGGATGGGGGAGTTGCTTTTGATGTTTCTTCTTCCTCGCTGAAGTCTTTTGATCGATAAATAGTTGATAAAGGAGGGGAACTTGCATGAAGATTTTAGGCGTGATCCCGGCTCGGTATGCGTCGAAACGTTTTCCTGGAAAGGTTCTTGCCCTACTGTGTGGGGAGCCGGTTTTAACACATGTAATTCGGCGGGCTCAAGCTGCCAAACGACTTTCCGAGGTGGTGGTGGCCACGGATGATCGACGGATTGCAGAGGTGGCAGAGAGATTTTGTCCGGTTGTGATGACCGATTCAGAGTTACCTTCCGGGACCGATCGAGTTGCCGCTGCAATTCGAGAGATGGAGTGTGATGCGGTAGTAAACATTCAAGGGGATGAACCGATGATGGCAGCGGAGGTGATCGATGCGGTAGCGGAGGCCTTACAGGAAGCAGATATGACGACTGCAGCTGCTCCGATTCGATCAGAAGAAGAACTACGAAACCCGAACGTAGTGAAGGTGGTTTGCTCGCTTTCGGGACGGGCCCTCTACTTCTCTCGTTATCCGATTCCTTATTGCCGCGATGAAGGTACTAGATATAATCTGAAATGTTTTTCCTATTTACGACATATTGGGATCTATGGATATCGTCGGGAAACCCTTTTTCGCCTGGTGCAGTGGCCGCCGTCCGCATTGGAACAGATGGAACGCCTTGAGCAATTACGAGCATTAGAACATGATGTGATGATCCGAGTGTGTAAAGTCGAGTGGAGCGGAATCGGGATTGATGTGCCGGAAGATTTAGAACGCGCAGAGGCAGCTCTGCGAAAGCAATCATAAAGAGGGAGAATCGATTTTGTTGGAACATGAAGTATATCTTCATTACAGGAGGGGTGATCAGTTCTTTGGGAAAAGGCTTAACAGCCGCTTCCCTAGGAACCTTGTTGGAACATCGGGGGCTGAAGGTTACTTTGCAAAAATTTGATCCTTATTTAAACGTTGATCCAGGGACTATGAATCCCTACCAGCATGGGGAGGTTTACGTGCTGGATGATGGGGCGGAGACGGACTTGGATTTGGGGCATTACGAGCGTTTTACCAACACTACGCTCTCCCGATTAAATGATTTGACCAGTGGTCAGGTTTATGCACGGGTGTTAGAAAAGGAGCGACGGGGTGAATATTTGGGAAAGACAGTCCAAGTGATTCCTCATGTCACTGATGAAATTAAGGCTCGGATTCGGGAGGTTGCAGAGGTTTACCAACCGGATGTGTTGATTACAGAGATTGGTGGGACCACTGGGGATATTGAGGGGTTGCCGTTTTTGGAAGCGATCCGAGAGTTTGCTCAAGAGGTAGGGCCACGAAATGCCATCTTCATTCATGTGACCTACGTTCCTTATATCAAAGCAGCGGGTGAGTTGAAGACCAAGCCCACACAACAGTCTGTTGCCAAGTTGCGGGAGATTGGAATTATGCCGCATTTGGTGGTCTGCCGGACAGAGAAGCCTTTGACGCGGGAGGTCCGTCAAAAAATTTCTCTCTTTTGTAATGTCCCGTATGAAGCGGTCATTGAGGAGAAGGACGTGGATCATACGATTTATGAAGTTCCCTTGATGCTGCAGCGGGAGCGGATGGATGACTTGGTGTGTGAGTTATTGGGGCTTCAGACTCCGCCGCCGGATATGCGGGATTGGTCGGAGATGCTTCGGAAAATTATCGCACCTCAACATCGAGTCCGAGTTGGTGTAGTAGGTAAATATATCGGGCTTCAGGATGCTTATAAATCTGTATACGAAGCCATCAGTCATGGTGGGATTGGAAACGACTGTGGGGTGGATATTGAAAAGATTGATAGTCAGGATATCGAACGAGATGGGCCGGAGGGGCATCTGTCTGGGTTAGCCGGCATTGTAGTACCAGGTGGGTTTGGGGATCGCGGAGTAGAAGGGAAAATCTTGGCCGCTCAATTTGCTCGGGAACGAAAGATCCCTTATCTGGGGCTTTGTTTGGGAATGCAAGTTGCTACGATTGAGTTTGCCCGCAACGTGTTAGGTTGGAAGGAGGCGCACTCGACGGAGTTTCGTCCCGATACGCCTTATCCTGTGATTGCGTTGCTAGAAGAACAGAAGAATGTTCGATACCTTGGTGGAACCATGAGGTTAGGGGCTCAAGAGGTTGTGCTGAAACAAGGAACACGAGCCGCTCGGCTTTATGGGGCATTTGTGGTCAAAGAACGGCATCGCCATCGATATGAGTTTAATAATCGATTCCGACGAGAATTTGAGGAGGCAGGATTTATCATTAGTGGGACTTCACCGGATGGAGAACTTGTTGAGTTGATAGAACTCAAAGACCATCCTTTCTTCCTGGCTTGCCAATTCCATCCGGAATTCCGGAGTAAACCGAGCACTCCCCATCCTCTTTTCCGTGGGTTCATTGCAGCGGCAATGGTTTACGCGGCCGAGCATGGACTTACCCCTGCAGCACACGTATAAAGAAAGACCTCTCTTTTGGTCTTTCCTAAAGGGATTGGATATAGAGGAGGGATGATTTAAGCGATTTGAAGTCGTTCGTCGTTTTCCAACATCTCTTGCAGTAATCCCCAATTTACATCACTTGTTGCTCGGACTGTGTTTAAGTAAATGGCCACTTTGATCGGCGGATACTTCTCCAACAGTAGGTCAATCGCTTTCCGAAGTTTCTCCGGATCCACTTCCTCCGGAAAATCCTCTACCAATCCATCTTCATGCTCAATTTCCAGGGCATTAAGGAAGTCGATAATCATTGGTTTTTCCGCTTTTAAAAGCCATTCTCGCAGCACACTCGCCGCTGTCTCCTCCATGCGCGGCCGGCTCAGGACCTGGATCATCTGTATATGCCGATCTTTTCGAGGTTTCCGTTCTAGAAAGACCGGCCGTACATGCTGGGCCTCTGCCACGGCTGCCAGCGCAGCTTTATAAGTGGGTTTATCAGAGCGGTAGAGGAACTCCAGAATTTCCTCTGCCAGCTCCTCCGGCATGAACCCGATCAATTCGTGACACTTCAGCATAGCAGATCGTTCCGATTTCCCTTTTTGCCAAAGGTCCCTTCCTCAATCGTGGTTATTCCTATAGCAGGTTGGATTCCAGGCGTCGAAGATTTTTCTTTGGAAAATGAAAATGGAGGGAGCTATCGGGAAAGAGGAATAAGGCGTGACTTGTCGAGGTTGCCCCTTCAGGGGTACAAGCAGGAACAATGAGCACGTTGTACCTTGGCATTGAGATTGGCGGGACCAAACTTCAGGTTGCTGTTGGAGACGAGCAGGGGCGAGTGGTGGAAATCCGACAAAGACCGGCCCGAGCCGAAGAGGGAGCCCCGGCGATCCGAAAGGATATTCTGGATCTAATCCGGCAAGTTCGGTCTCCAC
>CAZBKV010000248.1:0-348 GCA_964492575.1 uncultured Verrucomicrobiota bacterium
GATTGTGGCTTTGCCTCTTTGTTTTTTCGTATGGTTGTGGCAGCTCCAGGAGGGGTTGGGTCATTGGCCGGAGTGGAAGATATTCTTTTACGGGACGCATGGATACATTCTTCTTGGACATTTGGTTTTGTTTCGGTTGTTTGATATTTGGAAGCCCTGGCCGGTGCGGCAGGCGCAAGTTTTGTGGCGGGGTTTGGGGATTGTGATGGATGATGTGTTGGCGGCGTTATGGGTGAATGGGGTGTGGTTTATTGTGAGTCTATTCCTGTTTGTGTAAAAGGGACGTTAGAGAGGTAGAGGGAAGAAAGAGAAAAGCCCCGAGACGTGGTGATGCGTCCCGGGGCTTTT
>CAZBKV010000248.1:358-2569 GCA_964492575.1 uncultured Verrucomicrobiota bacterium
GTTGATTAAGAGGGTTCAATGCGGCCGTAACTGATCGGTTCGAGTTTTCGGCCGGAGCCGTCGGTAATCGTTCGGGTCTTCGGATCAAAGTGGCAGGTAATGCCAAGCCGATCGGACATTTCGGCCAGGGAGATAACGGTTTGGACACGGATGGCCAGTTCGATGTCTGCGTTGGTTTGTTTCTTCTGGCCTCGGATGACCTTCAGCCAGTCTTCTTCGTGGACGGGGATGCTTTCGACCGGCAGGAGTCGGGTGAACCGTTCTGGATCAAATTCATCTGTGAAAGGTCGTTCAGGCCGGTAATCTACGGTCATTCCACCCAATACAGCGGTGGCCCAGTGACCGCGAATGACATCGCGCAATCCGTACTCGTTTACGGTACTGCCTGCTACCATGATGGTGTAACCGCTTGGGAATTCGGCGATGACGGTGACATTTTCCGGGACATCCCGGATCGGGGCGCCTGGGGTATTCTTGTCGGTGAGGATTTTCTTCACCCCAATGGCCGAGACACGGATCGGGAATTCCGGGTTGGCGGAGGCGAGCATCAGCGGGCTGAGACGATGCGGGAACAGGTCTCCAAGGATTCCCGAGCAGAAAGGATAGTATTTCCGCCACCGGAAGTAGATTTCCGGGCTAAATCCAACGCGGTCGTGGATATTTGGCCCCAGCCATTTATTCCAGTCAATGCAGCCGGGCTTGAAGTCTGGATCGATCGAATAGTTCCATTCTCCTTTCGGGTTGTTTCGCATGTAAGAGGCCTGGCCAAGGACCAACGGCCCCATCATCTCCTGTTTGACCAACTCAGCGACCTTGTGCCATTTGGCGTCCGAACAAGCCTGGACGCCGAGCTGGAAGGCCCGATCGGAATTCTTCACGGTCTCGTACACCCGAAACGCTTCATCGAGGTATCGAGTCAGAGGTTTCTCACAATAGACATGCTTCCCAGCATGGATCGAGTCGATGACCATCTGGGCGTGCCAGTGATTGGGGGTAGCGATCAACACAGCGTCGATATCTTTTTGTTCCAACAGCTTCTGGTAGTCCTTGTAAGTGGGGACGTTTCCTCCGGCGACTGTTTTGGCAGCCTCGAGGCGTTTGCTCCACAGATCGCACAACCCACCGATCGCAATGTTCCATTTCGAAGCGTTTCGGACAAAGTTATGCAGGTGGAATGACCCCTGGGGCCCCAGGCCAATAAAGCCGATCGTGATTTTGTCATTTGCCCCTTTGACATTCGCCGACGGGGCTTGGCTTTGACCATACACAGGGGTCTTGAACAGCCCAGGTGTTGCCATGACGGCAGCTGCGGTAGCCGCCCGTTTGATGAAAGTTCGTCGAGTGTGCACGTTCTGTTGTTGTGGATTTTGGTTTTGCATTGTTCCCTCCGATTCGGTTGTTCGGTTTTCGGTTTCGCTTTTCTTAATTTTTCTTTCTGTTTCGTTGGACGAAGCGTAGAAATAACTCCTTCAGAAGGTCAACGGCAAAGCATACTACAACTCCTTTAAAGGCCAAGAATTTGCCGATTCTTTCAACTAAGAATGTTGGGCTTTGGAGGGTGGGGACTTGAAACTGGCCCGGTTTGGGCTGATTATCCAACACGCTATGGAGAAAACACTTTTTCAAAAGATTTGTGACCACGAATTGCCGGCGGACATTGTCTATGAGGACGAGGAGGTGGTGGCCTTTAAGGACATCAACCCGCAGGCGCCCGTGCATGTTCTGATCGTGCCGCGGAAGCCGATCCCTCGGATTGCTGAGGCGAAGGGAGAGGATCAGGTCTTGCTGGGAAAGTTATTGATAAAGGCGGCGGAAGTGGCGCGGTTGATGAAGTTGGAGGGAGGGTTTCGGCTGGTCATCAATAATGGGCCTGATGCGGGAGAGGCGATTCCGCATCTTCATGTGCACATCCTGGGGGGCCGAAAGTTGGGATGGCCTCCAGGTTGATCGGTTGTATCGGTATTGAGGGGGAGAGCGGATGGTGGTGTTTTCCTGCGGTCTTTGAGGAGGCCGAGGGGGGGGTTTTAACGTAGAAATTGCTTGTGTTAAGGGAGAGGGAGCCTGTGCAGCCGCAGTTACAGCGTTATTTCAATCGTGAGCTTAGTTGGCTTGATTTTAATCGGCGGGTTTTGGAGGAGGTGTTGGACCCGACGAATCCGTTATTGGAGCGGGTTCGTTTTTTCGGGATTGTGGGAAGTAACTTGGACGAGT
>CAZBKV010000248.1:2579-4587 GCA_964492575.1 uncultured Verrucomicrobiota bacterium
AGATTCGTGTGGCGGGGCTCAAGCAACAGATTCTCAGCGGGGTTTCGCGTTTGGAACCGGATGGGATGTCGCCGGTGGATTGTTTGAAGGAGGTGCGGCGTCGGGTTCGTGGGATGGTTCGGGAGATGGATCGGTGTTGGTTGGGGGAGCTGAAGCCTGGGCTTGGGGAGAGGGGGATTTATTTTTTAGAAAGGAATCAGTTAACACCCGAGGAATGGGGGTGGTTGGAAGAATTTTTTCAAAAGCACCTTCTTCCACGACTTTCTCCGTTGGCGGTAGCTCCAACCCATCCGTGGCCGTTGGTAACGAACAAGGTGGTTCATATATTAGTTCATGGTCGTTTCCCCCCGTTAATCGGAGAGGGCCGTAAGCAACGACGTCTTGCCGTTGTCCCCTTGCCGCAGGATGTCCCTCGTCTCATCCAGCTTCCAAAGGAGTCTAGAGGGGCTCGATTTGTATTTTTAGGGGACGTGATCCGGTGGTTTTTGGATCGGCTTTTCTTTGGGGTGGAGATCCTTGGCGCCTGGTGTTTTCGGTTTACGCGGAACTCGGAACTTTATCTCAATGAGACGGACCTTCGGGACTTGCTGACCCAGATCGAGGAAGGGATTCGACGTCGGCTGAAAGGGGCAGTCGTTCGGGTAGAGGTCGAGGCCGGAGCACCGGATTGGGTTAAAAAGAAGCTGCTTCAAGTGGCTCAAATTGATCCGGAAGATTTGTATGAAGTGCAGGGGCCTCTTGTGCCGCGAGACTTAGAATGTCTTTGTTCGGATCGAAAGTTTCGGCATCTTTGTTTTCCTTCCTATGCGGCTCCGGTTGTAAGACCGTTGCGGGGGAAGAACGACCTTTTTGCCGCGATTCGGAAACAAGACATCCTTCTTCATCATCCATACGAAAACTTCGAGAGTATTATCCAACTGCTTCAACAAGCTGCGACTGACCCTCATGTAGTTGCTATCAAACAGACCCTCTACCGAACCGGAGATGATAGGCAGATTCCCAATGCACTGATTGAAGCAGCGCTTAACGGCAAACAGGTTACTGTGGTTGTAGAACTCAAAGCCCGGTTCGATGAAGAGCGGAACATCCGCTGGGCGAAGACGCTTCGCGAAGCCGGGGCCCAGGTCATCTTCGGACTCCAGGGGTTAAAGGTTCATTGCAAGACGCTGCTGATTGTTCGCAGCGAATACGGACAGCTCCGTCGTTACCTTCATCTTGGTACCGGCAACTACAATCCCGACACGGCCCGTCTTTATGCAGATCTAGGCCTCCTGACCTGTGATCCGGAGTTAGCCGACGAGGCCCAATATCTCTTTCTTGTTTTGACCGGCCTGTGTAGATATCGCCCCACGAAGGCCCTGCTGGTTGCCCCGTTTGATCTTCATCAACGGATGTTAGGGTTGATTGATCGAGAGATTCAGAATGCCCAAAAGGGTCTTCCTGCCCGGATTATTGCCAAAATGAACGCTTTGGTAGAATCAACAATTATCGACAAACTTTATGAAGCTTCTCAAAAAGGGGTCTCGATCGATTTGATCGTGCGGGGGATTTGTTGTTTGCGTCCTGGAGTGCCTGGCTTGAGCGAGAGGATTCGGGTACGAAGCATCATTGGCCGTTTTCTGGAGCACAGCCGGGTTTTTTATTTTGAGAACGGGGGACGACCCGAGCTATATATCGGTAGCGCCGACTGGATGCCACGAAACCTCTATCGTCGAGTCGAAACCGTCTTTCCGATCAAGGATGGTCGCCTTCGAGATCGAATCCTAAAGGAGGTTTTACAGTTGCAGCTAGCTGATAATACCCGGGCCCGTGTCCTCCAGCCCGACGGCTCCTACATACGCCTCCGTCCTCAATCCGATCAACCAGAAATCGATTGCCAAAAGATCTTGATGGAAAAGAAAATCCAAGAGCTACTTCATGAAGAGAGATCCAAGATCGACATGGAAAACATCGGACACCGTCTGGTCCCTAAACAGGAATTATAAGAAGTTATGCGGGAGACTTTTGT